>JASEER010000022.1 GCA_030019475.1 Thermoanaerobacterales bacterium
CAACCAGCCCGGCCAGGGACATCTGCCAGGTGACAGAGGTTACGGCCGCCTGCACACGGTCCAGGGAGAGGCCGACGAACCACATCCCGATAACCCGGCCTGCCTCGTCCTTCAGCGGCATGTAGGCGGTGAGGTGGGGCACGCCGGCGACGTCAGCCTCCCCTAAATAGCTTTCGCCCTTCTTCAACACCGTTTCCACGACTTGGGGCGCCGCCTTGGTGCCGACCTTGCGGTTGCCTTTCTCGTCCTTGACCGTCGTGGCGACCCGGGTGTCGTCCTGGAAAACGGTCACCGCATCGCCGGTCAGGGACGTAACGTTGTCCACGACGGCGAAGTTTTCGTTCATCACCGTATCGCCCTTGTAGAGCTTGCCGTCCTTAACCGCCCAGGGCCCGGGATACTGCTGATCGATAAGCGCGTAGCTTAACGCGAGGTCCTTCTTCAAGGATTCCTGGCTGGTCTCAAACATGTGACCGCGGGTAAGATACAGCGCGATACCCAGCGAGACCGCAAGGGTCAACACGATGAGAAAGCCGACAGTAAAACGCACTATCTGCCGTAAAGACCACGTACGTTTCCTGCCGGTGTCGGGAGTTCCTGTCTTCATGTCCTAATCTCACTCTCCTTACGCGAAAACCCGAAGCTGCAACCCCGACAACAGAAGTGCGCGGCCGGCTTGCTCACTTCTCCACGCCCGTGCTTTCTTAACGATGCCCCCCAACACATTGCCGTCCGGCCCCGCCGCCTCCGGCCTCTCCATTTCGTGTTTGGTGTAGGCTCCGGACAGCTGAATCACCTCCCTTCCCTTCGTTTACCCTCGGCGGCCCGGACGTTGCCCGACAGAAGATCGACCATGCGGCAGCCATCGTAACCAGGGTGCCCGTTCTCCTCGCAGACGATGATTTTATGCCCCCACACCTCCAGGTGGACCCGGGCGCCGCGCCGGGTAATGGCGGCGGAAAGCCCGTCCACCAGCCGGACCAGGCGGTAGGCGGGTTTGAGCTCAGCCGGGAAGGTGCGGGGAAGCTCCTCTTCCTCATGGTGGTGGTAAAGGATCAGGGTGGCCACGGTGTCGCTGATGCGGTAGTCACGCGCGGCCAGGGCCGCGCTGCGGGCGGCATGCCGCCGGCCGTCCTCAAAAACGTCGGCGGGGCGTACGCGGTCCCCGACCGCCAGCCGTGGTTGGATCTTCCCCATATCGTGAAAGACGAGCGCTTCAACCAGGGGCCTTCGGTGAACGCCGATGCGGGTCGGGATCCCCTGTTGATCGAGATCCGCCAGAAGGTATAAGCAGTTGACAACGTGCTGGTAACAGCCGTCCGCGATGACCCCGGTGACGACGATTTCACCGGTATGGGGCTGGTACTCGTCCGTGTATTCCGGGATGGACCGCAGGCGTTCTTCCAGCGCGCGGTCGGGGAAAAACAGGCGGGTTATGACAAGGTTGGGTTGCGCGGCGGGCGATGGCATGGGACTCTGTTAACCTCCTGGTTATCCGTTTCACAAGGTTTGGCATAAAAAAAGACCCATGCCGGGTACGGTGAGTCCGAAGATTGATAATGGGTTTTCGGCCTCCACCCGGCAACTGGCTGGCATAGCGGTATTCCGCCTTAGCCCCTTTAGCTTTGCGCCGCCACCTTTCGGTGACTTTGCCTTGAGCGGGTTTAGTCAAGCAACCTTCAGCTTGACTTCGACATTTATTCACATTTTGTTAACAATATAGGAAGAATAAGATTTAGGCAAGGAGAGAAATACGTCATATACTGTCACAATACGGCGAAGGTGAAAGCATTAAAACCATATTCAAGTGGGAAAGAAGTAGTACACTCTTCAAGGCGCATTACGGAGAAAAGTACGGCTTCTCCAGAAAGCTGAACCACCCCTTGTGGGAAACAACGGGCCTGGTCGTCAGACCAGGCCCGTTCACCCCGGTCCGGCTTCCTCGCCGGTCAACCGGTCCCAGCCCGCCAGGGCGAGGGTGACCGGGGCCGGCGCCGGGACCGCCGCGCCGGCCATCATCTCAAGTCTTCTACCGTTGCGGAACGAAGGTAGATGTTGGACGCCTCCGTTTCGATGTCCACCCTGTACCGCCCGTTGCCGACCCGGCCGGTGGCCTTCCGTCCCCCGTCACCCCATTCCACAATGGTCAGCGGCAGGTCGGTGACGATTCTCCCCGGCCCGGTTGCGGTGACGATCACCCCCGGCCTGCTTACGGCCGTAACCTGGTAACCCTCTCCCGTCAGGGGCAGCTCGTACAACACGTTGCTGCCGCTCTTGGCGGTCACCCGCGTATCGCCGCGGATGTCGCGCAGATTCACGTACAATTCCTGTCCGTCGACGGTCACCGGCCCGGCGATGTGCGCCGCGTCCAGGAGGCCGCTGCGTCCCTCGACCCTCACCGCTCCGGCGACGCGGTTGACCAGGAGCCGGCCGTCGAACTTCGCCTCCAGGTCGCCCCGGATGTTCTCCACGATCACGCCGCCGTCGTGGTTGTCCAGGGTCAGGTTCCCGTCGATGTCCGCGATGTAGCCGTCGTGGATGAAGGTTTGGTCCAGGACGACGTTGCCCTTTACGCCGGTAATCTCCAGGGTTGCGAAGCGGGGGCCGCCGCCGTAGACCTCGACACCCAGATCGCGTCGCAGCTTGGCTACGCGCAGTTCAGTTTCGAAGCGGTTGCCGCCGCCGTAGACCTTGACATCGCCCGTGATCCCGGTGATCCTGGCCGACCCGTTAAGGCCCAGGGTCAGTGCGCCGCACAGTCCCCGCGCCGTGATCTCTTCGCCGGTGCCGGCGATGTCCACCGCCAGATGCGGCGGAACCTCCACCATGTAGTTGACCCGGATCCCGCGCACGCCCTCGTCCCTGACCCGGGGTTCCCGCAGCCGGAAGGTCAGCCGGCCGTCATCCATAACCTTTTCCACGGCCACCCGGGGGAGGTAGCGCGCCGCCTGCTCCGGCCGGTCGGCGTAGACGACGATCTCGTAGCCGAGCCGGATCTCGTCGCCCGCCGCACCCCTGAGTTCCACGCGCCCCCCGGGTTCCGGGAAACAGACGGTTTCAACCCCGGCGGTACGGTGAGTGATGGATCCGGTCCGCGCCCGGTGCGCTACCCCGTCCCCGATGGAGTAGTCCTGCGCCTCTTCGTCGAACACCCGGTGCAGGTAGTCGCCGAAGACCCCCTGGGGGCCGTGGGCCACGAAATCCTGGACCGCGAAAAACGCCAGCGCCGCGAGGACAGCGATGAATACGGTTTTCGTCCACGGTTTGCCCACTTCTTACACCTCCACTTCCCGTTCCAGGAACCACCCGTTGAGAGCGAAAAGACCGGCCGTCAGGAATAAAACGGCGGCGATGGGCGCGGTGTTCACCGTGGACGTGCTGACCTGGGCCACATTCTCCCCGACCATGTTCACGGTCCGCAGGGTGACGTCCGGCACCCAATGAAACAGGGGACTGAGCAGGGCGCCCAGCCGGAACATCAGCCAGGAGGCGACGAAGAAGGCCGTGCCGGACGCCGGACCCCGGAAGCGGGGGACCATCCGGCCCGCCAGGAAGGTGAACTGCCCCACCACCACCGCCACAACCGTGAACAGCCAGTAGCCGACGCACAACCAGAACGGCGCCGTCCACGCGTAAGGGCCGACGGCCAGTTCCCGCACCGCCCCGGGGGCGACCAGCGCGAGACCGGCGACACACAACAGGCTCAGGGCGGTGAAGCCGATCTGTACGGCCAGCGCCTTGGCCCCGATGGTCGTCCAGCCGCGCAGGGGAAGCGAGAGCAGAAGCTGAGAGGTATTCGTGTTCCACTCCACGTGCAGGCCGTAGTAGGCCGTCCCCGCCGCCCAGACCGGCAACAGCAACAGAGGCATGAAACCGTAAGATGCGATGTCATGTGGCCCCCAGACGCCCGCCCGGGACGCCAGGAAGAGGTACCAGACCACCGCCGGGACCGCGAAGACCCCGGCCGGCAGGGCGGAGGCCCTGATCTCCTTCATCAACAACCGCCGGAACGCCATCTACGCATACACCCTCTCCCACAGGTCTTGAATGGAGCAGCCGTGACCGGCGCGCAGGTTTTCCGCCGCCCCGTACAGGGCCACTCGCCCCTCACGCAGGAACAGCACCCGGTCGAACAGGCCCTCCGCCTCGGCGACCGCGTGCGTCGCGAGAATGACCGTCTGTTCGCCGAGGCGGTACTCGCCGACGATGGCGCTGAGAATCCTGGCCCGCGATGGGGGATCGATGCCCGAGAGCGGTTCGTCCAGCAGGACCAGGGGCGCGCGGCGGGCCAGGGCCAGGACCAGCTTCAGGCGGGCGCGCTGCCCCTTCGAGAGGTCCCCCACCCGCTGCGCCGCGTCCAGCTCCATGGCGCCGAGGAGTTCCGCCGCCCGCCCGGCATCCCAGTCGGCATAAAAGGCCGACACGAAATCCAGCGTCTCCCGCACCGTCATCCAGGCGTAGAGGTGGTCGATCTCCGGCAGATAGGCGACCAGCGCCCTGGTGGCGGCCGAAGGCGGCCGCCCGTCGATCAGCACCCGGCCGGCCGTGGGCCGGACGAGACCGGCGATGCTTTTCAGCAGGGTGGATTTCCCGCTGCCGTTCGGGCCGAGCAGTCCCAGGATCAGTCCCCTTTCGATTCTCAGGTCCACCCCGTTGAGGGCGCGGGCGCGGAAGTACGTTTTGCAGAGTCCGTCTATCTCAACGATGCAACCGTTATCTGACACCGGCATCACCCCTCTCCGTCTTGTCGGCCAGGGCGTCCTCCACAAGCCGCCGGATCTCATCCGGACCGAAGCCCAGCGCGGACATCTCCTTTACGAAAGCCTCCAGAGCTTCGCCGGCCATTTCGTTCCGCATCCGCTCCACCAGTCCCGGGTCCCCCCGGATGAAGGTTCCCTGCCCTCTCAGCGTTTCGGTCAGCCCGCTGCGTTCCATCTCCTGAAAGGCCCTCTGCACCGTGTTCGGGTTGACCCTGGCCTGCTGGGCCAGTTCCCGCAGCGAGGGGATCCTGTCGCCCGGCGCCAGCTCGCCCCGGGCCACCGCCCGCTTGATCTCGTCCACGATCTGCAGGTAGATGGGCTTCGTAAGATCAAAGTCCAGCCGCACGGCCAACCTCCTTTCGCCTTGTCGGGGTGACATAGTGCACTACATCCCTAGTGCACTATGAGTATAGAACGGCCGGCTCCGGCATGTCAATACGGTAATGTGAATTCTGACTGATTTCTCCGGGGAGAGCGCACGGGCGCGCCGGGCTGAACGTTCTTCCTCATCGCCGCCGGGCGGCGGTGAGGATCGGTTTCCAGGCCCCTGATTTCCGCTCCGAATACATTCCCCTGCCTGTCAACCGCCACGAGGTACCCTCTGGGCGTTTCGGTATCATTGCGACACCTCGCTGCCGGTGCTTGACTCTGAAGGATCGCGTTCCATAAACTAGAAGTGACTCGTGGTCGGCAAGGGGGGTTTTTGTGTGTACGTAATCGAAAACACTATCAATGCCCAAACACGGAACCGGTTGAGCGAAAAGGAACTGGCGGAAATGATCCGCCGCTTGCGGTTTCCGCCGGAGTTTTGTGTCCAGGTGTATAACTTCTTTACCGATGTACCTCTCCGTGCCGTGGGCGAGTTCCTGGAGCGGCACGACATCCCCCTGGAAACGCTCAAGACATACTACGAAGCCCACGTCAGATCGGCCTATCCCAATCCGGAACTGGAGGAGATCTTCGCGTGACCGCAAGCCGGATCTGGGAGGGGCTCTTCATCAGGGCGCTGGAAATCCTGGATGCCGCCGGGATCCCCCGGGACGAATGGACCTTCGGCGGCGGAACGGCCCTGGCCTTGCGGTACCGCCATCGGGAAAGCAGGGACGTGGACGTCTTTCTGACCGACGCTCAGTACCTGGTCCGGGCAACCCCCCGACTGAATCGTACCGTGGCGGAGATCGCTCCCGAGTACGAGGAGGCGGCGACCTTTCTGAAGCTTTTCTTCCCCGAGGGGGAGGTCGATCTCATCGTCGCACCCCATCTGACACCCGATTACTTCGCGATGAAACCTTTTACACCTTGCACCCGACCTGCTCGGCTCCCGGCTCGCATCCCTTGAACGGAGATGGAGCAGGCTCCGGGAACTGTACCCGGCGGAGGTGGTGCACCTGGCGATTACCGATGACGCGCTTCGCCGGAGTGCCCCTGCGATCTTCGAGGAATTCCTCGGATGGCTCAAGACGAAGCCGCTTCCGCCCAGGCGAAGTCGGGGAGCGGGATGATCGGTGTCCCCCTGGTTTTCACTGCCGGGTAGCTTCTCCGGCCGTGCCGGTTCAGATGTTCGCACCGGCTCAGATCGGTTTTCTCATCACCACCGCCGAGAGCGGGCAGGTTTCCCGGAATTCCCGGGACTCCCGTACCGCCGCGGGAACGTCCTCCCGCCGCACCTCCGTGAAGCCCAGGCGCGCCAGATATTCCCGGTCGGTGACGGTGAGGAGATAGACCTCGTGCGCCCCGCGCTCCCGCGCCGACTCCAGGGCGCGCGCCACCAGCCGCCGTCCCAAACCCCGGCCCCTTTCCGGCGGGGCGACCGCCAGGGAGCGCAGCAGGGCGAACGGGCCGTAGTATTCGAGGCCCACGACGCCGATGACGTGCGGCGCCCGGGCTACGAAGAAACCGGCCAGGTCCGCGGGGATGCCAATCGTGGTGAGACCGGCCTCCTGCAGCAGGGCGACGGCCTGCTCCCTGTCCTCCGGGATGGCGGCGGTGAGGGCCGGTTTCCGGGCGCGGACCAGGGCGCTGACCAGGGCCCCGCCATAGGGTGCGAGTTCCCGCCTCATCTCTTCCGTGAGGGCCGCGGCCGGCATATCCTCCAGACCGTAAGCGCGGGTCGTCTCCAGTTCGACGTTCAGGAACCCGGCCCGCGCCAGCGCCTCGCGGTATTCGGCCTCCGTCAGGGCGCCGGCGACGCACCCGGCCCACAGTTCGGCGTGCCGCCGCAGCCATTCCGGGACCTCCTTCCGCCATACCATGTCGGAGACCGCCAGCCGGCCGCCCGGCTTGAGCACCCGGCAGGCTTCGGCGAGCACCCTCGCTTTGTCCGCGGCCAGGTTGATGACACAGTTGGAGATGACGACGTCCACGCTGTCGTCCGGCAGGGGAATACTCTCCATCTCGCCCTTGATGAACGCGGCGTTTTCGATCCCGCTCTTGCGCCGGTTCTCCCGCGCCAGGGCCAGCATTTCGTCGGTCATGTCCAGGCCGTAGACCTTCCCCTCCGGCCCGACCCGGCGGGCGGCCAGCAGGACGTCAAGCCCGGCGCCGCTGCCCAGGTCGAGGACCGTCTCTCCCGGCCGCAGTTCAGCCGGGGCGACGGGATTCCCGCAGCCCAGGGATGTCTGGAGCATTTGCAGCGGCAGGCCCGCGATTTCCTCCGGGGCGTAGTCCCCGCCGCAGCCGCAGCCGCCGGCGGCCGAAGAGCAGCAGCCTTCCGGCGCCCCGGCGCGGGCGGCCCGCGCGATGCCGGCGTACTTTTCGCGGACCGCTTCCTTGATTTCACTCACAGCAACAACCTCCTTTGACTCCGGTGAGGGCACCGACAAGCAGTTCCAGACTTTCCAGCACCGGCCGCCGTTTGTCCGGCGGCAGCTGTTCCAGCACGGCGCGGTTGTAGGCCTGCATGTTCCGGTCGATGGCCGCGGCCAGCTCACGGCCCTTGTCCGATGGGGACAGCAGGGTTCTCCGCCTGTCGGCGGGGTCGGCGTCCCGCAGGACAAGACCCTGCTGCACCAAGCCGTCCGCGATACGGCTGACGGTGCTCAGGTCCAGCCCCAGGACCGGGGAGATCTCACTCGGGGAGACCCCCTTCTCCCCCCGGCGGGCGACCTCCAGCAGCAGGTGGCACTGGGACAGGGTTATCCCGCAACAGCCCACCTCCCCCTTTTCCAGGAACTGCATGGCCCGGACAAGATCGACCGTCAGCCGGCGCAACTCGGCGGCCATTCGATCCAGCTCCGTCGTCACCGCTTTCACCTGCCTCAACTTCCAGCCATCCTTACGGTTCTGAACGGGAATATGGTATCATGCAATAGTTGTATACAGCAAGTGTTGAGAATTTGGGGGACACCATACCGGATTATTATCCCGAGGGACACCGGGGGACTCCATGCCGGTAAACAATCGAGTATGGTGTCCCCTGATTTTCCAAGAAGTAAGTTGCATTTCCAGGAATAGCGTGTTATCATTTAGTAACAATATATAAAGGGGAGAGACCCATGCATATTTCACCCCGCCATATTATCGATAACTTTTTAGACGAGGTCAAAAGCCTTATACGGCAAGGTCTATTTGACATGGCTGTTGGCCCGGATGAACGGGCGGCGATGATCGCCCTCGGGCTACGCTCACAGTGGGAAGTTGCGGAATACATCGAGACCTTGGAAGCAGATGATTTTGCTGAAGGCCCTAAGCCAGACGACAATCCCCTTTTTGGAGGGTATGTTTGGGTGTTCGGCCCCGAAATCGAGGGCAGCCAGTTTTACATCAAGCTAAAAGTAAGAGACCGCAGGCAGGTATTTTGTATGTCCTTTCATCCAGCGAAGTATCCCCTACGGTGCCCTTACAGGTGACCCCCGACAGGCAATCCGAACCGATCAGGACCCACTTTAAGGAAGGTGATGCTAAATGGAACGCTGGCGTTACTGCCCCCAATGCGATAGGGAAGCGAGGTTCGTTGTCGAAAACCGTACCGAGGACCATACCATAAGGGGCGAAAAGATACGGGTGGATCTACCCGTCCTGGTATGCTCGGTATGTGGCGTCGAGTTGTTCGACGAGGAGCTGACCGGGAGCGCGTTACGTGCCGCCTACGATGAGGTGCGGAGGCGGAAGGGTATGCCCTCCCCGGAGGAGTTAAAGGAAGTTCGCTCGCGCATGGGGCTTAGCCAGAGACAACTCGGCAAGCTCCTCGGATGGAGCCACATCACTATTCATCGCTATGAGAACGGTGGATTACCCAACGAGGCCCATGCCACGGTCCTGGAGTCTCTGATGAGGGACCATGGGTATGCGCTGCGGCTTCTGGAGAAGAACGCCTCCAACTTTACGCTCGAGGAACTGGCTGAATTGCGGAGCAAGTTAAACCGTTACTTGGGTACCGGCCAAGACTACGGTGCGGGGATGGGGCCGGTGCCGGCGCCTGACCTTGCGCGGGGTAACCGCCCTTTCTCCAAGACTAAGTTGGGGGGGATGATAGGCCTTTTTGCCCAAAGCGTGCCCGATCTTTTCAAAACCAAACTGTTCAAGCTTTTGTGGTATGCCGACTTCCTGCACTTCAAACGTTACGGGCGCTCCATATCGGGGCTGTCTTATGTCCACCTTAATTGGGGGCCTGTTCCAACAGACTATAACCGGCTCTTGAGTGAACTTGAGCAACACGGCATGATCCGAGTTGAGCCGGTAGTTACGGGAGATTACAATGGGGAGGTGGTTGCGGCTTTAGGTGGGGTTGCTCTTGATTCACTATCGGACGAGGAAAAAGACACGGTTCGAGCCGTTACGGATAGGTTTAAGTCTTGGTCTTCTAAGGATCTATCCGAGTACTCCCACGAGGAGAAAGGCTATACGGCTACCGGCCATGGCGAAGCAATCAGTTATGACTTCGCAAAGGACTTGTCCCTTGATTAGCCGATCGCGGCCTCTTTGTTAACACCGTCACCGTCTTACCGCAAACGCTGCTCAACGTGGTGGCCGACGATCCTTCGGACGACCGCGTCCTGGAATGCGCCGGGGCGGCCGGCGCGGCATGCGTCGTGTCCGGTGACTGTCACCTGCTTGAAGAGAACCAAAAGGCGGGCGTGCGCGTCATATTTGTGAAGTCCGTGAACTGAGGCGGGGAGTTTGAAATCAGGGGGACACCATACCGGATTATTATCCCGAGGGACACCGGGGCCCCCATGCCGACAAATAATTGAGTATGGTGTCCCCCCAATTTTAAGGGGGCCGTGTTATTAGGTGGGATATTTGGGGAGCGACGTGCGGTCTCCGGCAGGCCGGCGACCGGGCGAAATCTGCGGGCCCGTTGGTCAAACCGGGCAATCCCCCGCTATTACGGTCCGCGCCACGCCGCCGTCGGTAGCCAGCCACAAGGAGTCCCCGTCCAGCAGCATGTAGTTCACCCCGCCTTCAAGAGGCGACAGGACGACCTGCTCCGTGGTGAGGCGCCCGCCCGCAATGCTGAACTTGAGGACACCGTCCTGGAACACGGCCCACGTCCCTCCTTCAGGGTCGATGTAGAAGATTCTGGAGCGCCCCAGGTCAGGCAGATCGTTTTCGCTGCGGATGACATTGTCCTGCCCGTCAACCGCCACAATGTACCCCCTGGACGTTTCGGTATCATTGCACAGCATGTACTGGTAATCGCCTTCCAGTTCGTAGATTACGTCCTCCACCCAGACGTTGCCTCCCAGCCGGTCGGACATCTCGCGCTGCTTGTTGTAGAGCGTGTGATGGTCAATGCCCTCCCGGTAGAAGAAGTTCCCCCCGAACCAGTTGTTTGTGCAGACTAAATGCCCGTCACCTGTAAGAATAACGATACGACTGTCGTTGTCCGAACCTGCGGGGGAGCACACAAAGAAGCGGTGAGCGCCGTCCTTTCTCTCCACCTTCACTACGGGACCGAAGATATAGTTTTGGGGATGGCTGAACTTTTGGGCCTTGCCCTCACGGTCAATGCGGTAGAGCGCGTCGCGTTCTGCAAACCATAGCCAACCGTCGAGAAAGAACGCCTTACCCCCATATCTGAAGGTTTTGGCGTTGCACTTGAAAACCAGGGGCTTTCGGCCTTCTTCCAGGCAGCAGAAATATCCGGAATCCCGGCTCACCAGGTAGCGCTGTCCGTTGGCGTTGGCAGAGTGGCCGTATTCCTGTTTGTCCTTCAGCGCCTTCCTGCGCCCGTCTAAAGTCACCAGGTAGTCCCTGGTGGCATCAAGGCTTACGCGCTCGGTCACCAGCAGGAGCTTGTCTCCGTTGGGCTGGGGAACAAACCCGGCGATCCACCAGTTGCGGTCGACACCCTGTTCCTCCCCGATGACCTCCACCTGACCGTCAGGGAGCAGGTGCAAAAGCCTTCTCTGGATCATAAACGGATGCCAGCTCTCCGGCGGACAGAAATCGAGGAAAAGAACGAACCACTTGGTCCCGTCGCTGTCCACAAAGACTCTTTCAATCCGCCCCCCGTGGTTCCGGTCGATGTACGGGTTGAGGGCCGTGCACTCTTTGAACCCGCCGTCTTCCGTCCGGGAGTATGCTTTGCCCGATTCCCCGATCACCCACAGCACGCCGTCGCGGTCGACCGCCATCGACACGATCTTCTCCGGTGTGTCGGCAAACACCGCTTCCCCGTCGCCGGTCAGGTGCGCCAGCCGGCCGTCGTAGAGCCACTTTGCACCGTCCGGGGCCGTCGTCACCAGGCACTCCCGCGGTTCGTACGGGTCCCCGACCGTTTCGAAGCCGGATTCCCCGCCGGAAAACCGGACCAGGCCGGCGCCCGTCAACGCCCACTTCGTTCCGTCGGGGGTCGTTTCGACCAGCCTGATGCGGCTGTCGGGCAGGTCGCTGTTGAAGGTGGTGAACTGGACCATTTCTTGCGGGTTGGAGCGCGTGATGCGCAGGATGCCGCCCGTCGCGGTTCCGGCCCAGTAATACAGGTCGTCGGCAGCCATGGAAGTGATCAGCGGCTGGCGCAGGTAGATGTCCCACCGGCGGCCCTCGTGGTCGGGATACTCAACGGGCGCGGCCCGGGCGGTGGGAAAAGAGAGGGTCACCACTCCCTGCCGGTAGGTGACCTGGTAATCCAGGAGTTCGGCCAGCGGCCTCAAGGGGACGTAAACCTGGTTCCCGTGCTTTACGGCGCCCCTGCTCAGGGGGACTTCCACCCCGCCCTTCCCCACGTAGTCCCGGCCGGGTACGATTTCCAGGGAGACGGCCATTCCGTCCCCGGACAGGTACAGCCGTTCATCTCCGGCATACTTATGTATCTCGAGACCGAGAGCCCGGCAAAACTGCGGCAACGGCACGAACAGTTGCCCGTCCCGGATTTGCGCACCGGAAATTGAATGCTCCCTGCCGTCCACCGCAAGCCTGATATCCTGCGCGGAGGCCGCGGGGGCATAGAAAAGTAATGCCGGCACAATCAGTAACCCGATGCCCCATTTTCTTCTCATTTCGCTCCCTCCCGTCGGTATTCAATAAACCCGGTATCGGCCCGGGGCGGCCGTTGTCGCCATTGGCAACCGGTCTAATGCTCTAAGTGATAAACCCCTTCATCTTACGATTTGTGACCTTTTGCCCAGGGGACTCCTTGACAGCCTGACGCCCGTACTGTATATAGTATATATACACAGTATGCAGGGCGGTGGTTATGCAACTCCTCATCTCCCAGCACAACCCGGTGCCTCTCTACCAGCAGATCGTGGAGCAGGTCCGCGACCGGATCATGCGGGGGGAACTCGCCCCCGGTGAACCTCTCCCCTCGATCCGCGAGCTGGCCCGGGAACTGGTGACCAGTGTAATCACCACCAAGCGCGCCTACCTGGAACTGGAGCGCGAAGGGCTCATCGTCACCCGGCAGGGGGTGGGCAGCTTCGTGGCGGCGGTCGATCCCGCCGCCCTGGCGGCGGCGCGCCGGAAGGCGGCGCGGGAGCTTCTGCGCCGGGCGGTGGAGAGGGCGCGGGAGACGGGGGTAGGGGACCGGGACATCGCCCGGATGGTCGAAGAAATCCTGGCCGTGAAGGAAGGGGAGAAGGAATGAGTGTTCATCCCGTGCCGCGGGAATGGGCGGAGGGCGATGCGCCGCCGGCCCTGCGCCTGGCCGGCGTCACCAAGCGCTACCCGGGCTTTGCCCTGCGGGATGTCGACCTGGAGTTGCCGCCGGGCCGGATCATGGGCCTGGTCGGGCCGAACGGCGCCGGGAAGAGCACCCTGATCAAGATCGTCCTCAACCTGGTCCGCCCGGACGCCGGGCGGGTGACGGTCTTCGGGCTGGACCACCGGGAGCGCGAGCCGGCGGTGAAGAGCCTGGTCGGCTACGTTCCGGAGGAGAACCGCCTCTACGAGGACCTGAGCGGTGCCTGGCTCGCCCGGTTTGTCTCCCGTTACTACCCCGCCTGGGACGACCGGCTGTTCGCGCGGTTGACCGCCGGGTTCAAGGTGCCCGTGGAGAAAAAGGTGCGGGAGCTTTCCAAGGGCAACCGCATGAAGCTCTCTGTGGCCCTCGCCCTGGCGCACCGGCCGCGGTTGGTCCTTCTCGATGAACCCACCTCCGGGGTCGACCCGGTGACGCGGCACGAATTGATGGAGGAACTCCTGGAGGTCATCATGGACGAAGAACGGGCGGTGCTTTTCTCGTCGCACATCACCGAAGACATAGAAAAGGTCGCCGATACGGTGACGTTCCTGGTCGACGGGCGGATCGCCCTGACCGGGGAGAAGGACGCGGTCACGGAGTCCTGGAAACGCCTCGCCTTCCGGCCGGCGGACGCCGCAGGGGCGGAAGCGGCCCGCGGGTTGTTCCCCTATGTCGTGATCCGGGACGGCGAGGTGACGGCGGTGACCGGAAGCTTCACGCCGGAGGTTCTGGCCGCGGCGCGGGAGTTGGCCGCGGGTCCGGTCCGGGTACAGCCCATGGGGCTGGAGGAGATTCTGTTGACGCTGGTGCGCGAGGGGGAATGAAGCGGTGTGGGGCTTGATTTATAAGGACTTCTACCAGCAGGCCCGGAACCTCGGGATCATGATCGTGATCACCCTGGTCCTGGTCGTCTACGCGGCGGCGACCGGGGGCGGGGCCGGGGTCATAGCCGTCGTGGCGATCGTGGTGACCCTGAACTTCGTCCTCCGCAACGGTTACATTGAAGACCGCAACAATGCCCTGTCCTTCCTGTCCACCCTGCCCATCGGGCCGCGTGTGATCGTCGCGGCGAAGTACGCGTCCACGGCGCTGGCCGCCCTGGGGATCGCCGTTTTCGGTGTGGTCGCGGCGCGCATGGTCGCCCTTTGGGGCCTGCCGGTCGTCGCCGCCTGGAGTGACCTTCTGCTCATGGGCCTGATCAGCGCCGCTATGGCCCTGGTCCTGGGCGGGGTATACCTGCTCCTCTTTTTCCGGCTGGGGTACGCGGGCGCCGGCACCTACACCAGGATCTTCATCGTTGTCCTGGCCTTTGCCGCGGTGGCCCTCGTGAAAGCAAACGGGAACCAACCCCTGTTACCCGGCATGCTCAAGGCGATGGCGGCCCTGCAACCGTTGCCCCCCGTGGCGCTTCTGGCGCTGGCGGCTGCGGTCTGGTACGGGTGCTCCTTCGCCCTGGCGGTCCGTGTCTTCTCCCGGCGGGAACCGGGATAGGGGTAGACGTACGGGGCGAAAACCGCATTACACGGCCCGGCGGGTACCGCAGGGAACGCAAAGGGGTCTACCGGGACGATGCCTTTCCTGTAGCGGTGACGGCCATGTAATCCTTGATTTCGATTAGCAGCCTGTGCGCGGCCTCGCTGCTTTCTTCGCAGGCCATCAACTTGACCGGGACCGAGGTATCCACGCAGACGAAATCACTCACCCCGCCGGCCGCATGCATTTCCTCCCACAGGCGCCGCAGGCGGTCGAGAGCCGCACGGGCGCCCTCGCGGTCTGCCCTATGAAGGAACCAATTCCCGGGGGCGGCCGACAGTGGCCAGGTAGATGACGCCCTCCTCCATCCCGTCCAGGCCCAGGACGGCGTTCAACTGGTCGTCAAAGAAAGCGCCGATGGGGCACGACCCCAGCCCCAGGGCCGTGGCCGCCAGCAACAGGTTCTGGGCGATATGCCCGGCGTCCAGGTAGACGTAACGGTAGGCGCGGTCACCGTACTTCCAGGCCGCGCGGGCGAAGACCGCCGACCAGACGAACACTGCGTCCGCGCGGGCCACAAAACCCTGGTCCAGGGCGGCCTCGGCTATGTTCCGGGCGAAGGAGCCATCCCTGAGTCTCTCCAGGCAGTGCAGGTCGGCCAGGTAGTGGTAAAGACCCGGCTTAAGCCCTTCCACCCGGCGGACGGCCAGGTAGGTCTCAATGGGGTAGAGGGCGCCGGCCGAGGGTGCGGCCCGCAGGGCGAACCCCTTTGAACGGCGGGTGATGCCCTGTGTCGTCCATAACAGCTGGGACAATTCCTCCGTGGTTACCGGCGCCGCTCCGTCGTAGCGCCGCCGGCTGCGGCGGCGGCGGATGACCTCCCACAGCGGCGCACCGCCCTCTTCCTCGGGGGCGGGCAGGGGCACCCTTTCCGTGCCGGCGTACGCCTTAACCGGCTCCGGCCGTGCCACCGGTACCGGGCGGGAGCGGGCAAGGCCTGAGCGGCTGTGCTTGGTCCGGGCCTGAAAAAGGGGCCCGATCTCCAGCAGCATTTTTCCGTCGCCTCCCGATGGCCTCCATGGTCAGCCTTCAATTATATTCTCCTGAAGGCCTAAAGGGTACGTGTTGTAGGGGGTAAGTTGGGCACGTCCGGATCCCGGTGAATTTGTACATTACCGGTATTCAGATGCCCAACGGATGCCTTGTATGCTTGCCGCGGATCAGGCTAACCCTTCAGGGAGCGTGATAAAGCCCATCCGCCGGAAGTGGTGGTCAAAAGCCAGGGCGGCCGGGAGCTTGAGCTCATTCATTACCGCGAAACTCGTACAATCGGTGAAAGAGAAGTCCTTGTCGCTGTACCGGACAAAGAGTTCCCAGGCCCTCTGCCACCTTTCCGGGGTGATCGGCAGCATCTTGACGACCTGCATCATCATCCCCTCCGCGCTGGGCGAATTCACCTTTCACCCCCTCATTTCCTCCCTCGGCCGATCAGAAGTTGAAGTCTTGGTCTTCTTTCTCCGCCCGGGCCGTGCGCTTACGCCAGCGAAGACCGCGGCCCTTGAGTTTCTCGGTGAGCCGGCGCGCCCGCTGTTCCAGGCCGCCGTCGAGGGGGGTGATCTCCTCGCGGGCCTCGTCGCTGACGACGATGATCTCCTTGCCCAGGGTTCGCAGGGTGCCGGCGGGCATCCAGGAGCGGCCCTTGAGGGTGGCCCCGAGGGAGGACGGCGCGACCTCCAGGCCGGCGACGGCGCCGGTCGGCGGGTCGATGCCGTAGTCCACCACCGTGCCCAGGATGTCGCCGCTCTCGGTGACGACGCGTGCCCCGACGAGGGGGGTGCGGTCCTTCCAGAGCTGGACCATCTCCGGCAGGTTGGCGGCCTTCTGGGCGGTCTGGCCGCGGGAGACCGTGACGGCGTTGGCTCCCATGGAGTGGACCTTGGCGAAGGGGATGAACCTTTGCTCTTTAAACACCCCGCGCCCCTCGACCACCAGGGCGACGAGGGCCTTTGCGGTTGGGTTGAGAATCAGGCCCTTGATGTGGCCCACCTTCGCCCCTTCCTCCAGGCTGATCACGGGCAGGCCCAGGAGTTCACTGGACTTACGCACGCGGGACCCCTCCTTCTCTCCCGGCCGTTTATGGGATTTTATGCCGTTTCCTGGTTTTGTATGCCTACCCGGGGTTATAATTTAACGAGGAGGCGATTATGCATGGCTACAGAACACCTTGATGTCGTGGTGCGTGAAGGGCGGGGACGGAGCTGCCGCAACCGGCTGCGGGCCGAGGGGAAGATTCCGGCCGTTGTTTACGGCCGCGCGGTCGGCAGCCTCCCGGTGGAAGTCGAGACGCGGGCCGTGGAGCGGCTTATCGACCGGCACGGCGCCGGCGGCCTGGTGGAACTCGGCCTGAAGGGCGGCGGACGGGTCAAGAAGTATCATGCGATCATCAAGGACATCCAGTATCACCCTATTAAAAGGCACCTTCAGCACGTAGATTTCCAGCAGATCTCCCTGAAGGAGGATGTCACCACCCACGTTCCGCTGCGCCTGGTGGGCGAGGCCCCGGGGGCGAAGAAGGGCGGGGTCGTGGAACAGCACCTGCGGCAGGTCGAGGTCTCCTGCCTGCCGACCCGGATCCCGGAGGCGATCGATGTCGACATCTCCGGCCTGGATCTCGGGGAGAGCCTTCACGTAAAAGACGTCAACGTCCCCGAAGGGGTCCGGCTGTTGACCGACGAGGAGATCAGCGTGGTTTCGATCAGCGCCCCGCGGCGCGAGGCCCTGGAGCCTGAAGCCGCCGAGGCTGAAGAGAAGGCCGCTGAAACCCCGCCGGCGGAAGAATGATCGGCCTTGTTGTGGGGTTGGGCAACCCGGGCGGGGCATATGTGCGCACGCGGCATAACGTAGGGTTCATGGTTATTGACCAACTGGCGCGTATGCTCCGGGTTTCCGTTTCCCGGAGGCAGGGAGAGGCCCTGACCGGTGAGGCCGCCGTCCGGGGACGGCGGGTGCTCCTGGCCAAACCGCAGACCTACATGAACCTGAGCGGCAACGCCGTGGGCGCCCTGTCCCGGCGTTTAAGGCTGCTCCCGGAGGAGATCCTGGTCGTCAGCGACGACATGGACCTGCCGTTCGGGCGCCTGCGCCTGCGCCCCGGAGGGGGCGCGGGCGGCCACCGCGGCCTGGTCTCGATTATTGAGGCCCTCGGCACGGACCGTTTTCCCCGTCTGCGCGTGGGCATCGGGCGCGGCGAGGAGGCGGTCGGGCACGTCCTGGGCGGGTTTACGCCGGCCGAGGATGCCGTCCTGGACCGGGTGCTGGAGACGGCGGCGCGGGCGGTGCTGACGGTATGCGCCGACGGGCTGGACCGGGCGATGAACCTCTTCAACCGCTGGGGGATCGAGGCGGAAATCCAGCAATAAGGCTTTTGACGGAAGTGAGAAGTGAGCGAAAGGGATGCGTTTTCTTGTTGATTTGATCGCGGCCGTACCGGCCTTGAAGGGTCTGGGGGAACCGGCCGGCCGGGCGCCGGTGCGCGACCACGTCCACGGCGCCGGCGGGAGTCACCAGGCCCTCCTCGGAGCCGTCCTGGGGCGGCGGGACAAGCCGCTCCTGGTGGTCACGCCGGGCGAAAAAGAAGCGTTGCAGATTGCCGAGAACCTCGGGCACTTGCTCCCCGACAGGGGGGTCTTTTTGCTTCCTTCATGGGAAATACTCCCAGTACAGGTTCTCGCCTACAGCAGACACATCATTGTTCCCCGCCTGCGCGCCCTGGAGGCCTTGAGCCGCGGGCTGAACCCGGTCGTGGTGGCCCCGGTGGAAGGCCTGGCCCGGCGGCTCCCGCCCCCCGCTGCGCTACGGGAGAGCGTTTTCTCCTTGCGCCGCGGCGCCGAGGCGGACCCCGAGGACCTGCGCCTGCGCCTGGTGACGCTGGGCTACGAGGCCGTGGCGCGGGTGGAGGGGGAGGGCCAGTTCGCCTCCCGGGGCGGCATCCTCGACGTCTTTCCCTCCACCGCCGCCCAGCCGGTGCGCCTCGAGTTCTGGGGCGATGAGATCGTCTCCATGCGCCTCTTCGATCCCGAGACCCAGCGTTCGGAGTCCGAGGTCGAAGAGGTGCCGGTGGCTCCCCTGCACGAGGTCGTTGTCCTTGATCACGGGCGGTGGGAATCCGCGCGGCGGGCCCTGGAACAGGACGGCGCCGCCCTGCTGAAGAAGCTGAAGGGCGCAGGCCGCGAGCAGGACGCCGCCTACCTCGGCGAGCATTTGCCCGAAGTCCTCGCCCGGATGGAACAGCGGCAGTATTTTCCCGGGATCGAGGAATTCCTGGACTACTTCTACCCCGAGGCGGTGTCTTTCTTCGCTTATCTCCCGCCGGGGACTATGGCTCTGGTAGCGGAACCGGACCGCATGGCGGAGGTGGGACAGCGCTTCGAACAGCAGCGCGTCCAGGGGTACGGTTCCCTGCTCGAACAGGGGCGCGCCCTGCCCCGCCAGTACCGGGCCTACCTGTCCTGGCCGGAAATAATGCAGGGGATCACCGCCCTGCCCCTGGTTTACGCCACCTTTCTCCCCAGGGTGGCCGCCTTTCCCCCACCCGGGCGCACGTTCCACTTCCTCGTCAAGGGGCTGCCGGGGACCCTGGGCCGGGCGGATGCGCTGGTAGGGGACATCCAGTCCTGGCGCCACCGGGGCTACGCCGTGGGATTGCTGGCCGGGAGCGCGGAACGCGCCAAAAAGCTCGTCACCGCCCTGCGCCGCAGCGGGGTGGACGCCTTCGAGAGCGCCGACCTTTCGGAACTGGTTCCCGGGAACGTGGCCGTCAACGCCGGTAAACTCTCTCAGGGCTTTGAGGTGCCCGATGCCCGGCTGGCCGTCTTCACCGAGCCGGAAATCTACGGGAAGCGCCTCTATGACCGGCAAAAGCCCTACCGCAAGGAAACCCGGACCCTCGCCGAACTGGACCTGAACCCGGGGGACTACGTCGTCCATGTCAACCACGGCATCGGGCGCTACCTGGGCATCACCCTGCTGGAGATCGGCGGGGTCAAGCGGGAGTACCTGCAGGTCAAGTACGCTGGCGAAGACAAGCTTTACGTTCCCACCGACCAGCTGGGGATGGTCCAGAAGTACATCGGGGCCGAGGGCGAGGTTCCCCGCCTCTCGCGCCTCGGCGGCACCGACTGGGCCCGCGCCAAGAGGCGGGTGCGCGAGGCCGTGCGCGAGATGGCGCAGGACCTGGTCAACCTCTACGCCGCACGCCAGTCGCTGGCAGGGTTCGCCTTCCCGTCCGACACCCCCTGGCAGGGCGAGTTCGAGCAGGCCTTCCCCTACCAGGAAACCCCCGACCAGATCCGGGCCATCGCGGAGATCAAGAAGGACATGGAACGGCCGCGGCCCATGGACCGCCTGCTGTGCGGGGACGTGGGCTACGGGAAGACCGAGGTCGCCATGCGCGCCGCCTTCAAGGCGGTGACGGCGGGCAAACAGGTCGCCGTCCTGGTCCCGACCACCGTTCTGGCCCAGCAGCATTACAATACCTTCCGCGAGCGTTTCACGGGCTATCCGGTCAAGATCGACGTGCTGAGCCGCTTCAGGTCCCCGCGGGAGCAGCGCGAGGTCCTCACCGGCCTGTCCCGCGGGAGCATCGACATCGTCATCGGGACGCACCGCCTGGTCCAGGATGACGTCACGTTCAAAGACCTCGGGCTGGTCGTCGTGGACGAGGAACAGCGTTTCGGGGTGCTGCACAAGGAAAGGCTGAAGATCCTCTACCCCCGGGTGGACGTCCTGACCCTTACGGCGACCCCCATCCCGCGCACTCTCTACATGTCCCTCATCGGCATCCGGGACACCAGCGTCCTCGAGACCCCGCCCCGGGACCGTTTCCCGGTACAGACCTACGTCCTGGAGGAGGACCCGGTCATCATCCGGGAGGCCGTCGTCCGCGAGCTGGGGCGGGGCGGCCAGGTATATTTCGTGCACAACCGTGTCATGGAACTGGACCGGGTGGCGGGCTGGGTGCAGGATCTGGTGCCCGAGGCGCGGGTGGCGATGGCCCACGGCCAGATGCGCGAGGACGACCTGGAGCAGGTCATGGTCGACTTTAACAACGGCGAATACGACATCCTGGTCTGCACGACCATTATTGAGTCCGGGCTTGACATCCCGAACGTCAACACCCTGATCGTCAAGGACAGCGACCAGCTCGGCCTGGCCCAGCTTTACCAGCTGCGGGGCCGTGTCGGCCGTTCCAACCGCCTGGCTTACGCCTACCTGACTTTCCGCCGGGAGCGGATCCTGGCCGAGGCGGCCGAGAAACGCCTGGCCGCCGTCCGCGACTTCACCGACTTCGGCAGCGGGTACCGCCTGGCGAAGCGGGACCTGGAGATCCGCGGCGCGGGCAACCTCCTCGGCACCGAGCAGCACGGGCACATTTCGGTGGTCGGCTTTGAGATGTACTGCCGCCTGCTGGAGGAGGCGGTTCGCGAACTCAAGGGTGAAGCCCCGGTGCCGGAGGTCGACACGGTCGTCGAGCTGCCGGTGACCGCCTTCCTGCCCGACGACTACATTCAGGACGCCGAGGAGAAGGTGCGCCTCTACCATCTTCTGGCCGGGGTCAAGGACCCCGCGGCGGTGGATGACCTGGCGGCCGAATTGCAGGACCGCTTCGGGCGGCCGCCGGCGCCGGTGGCCAACCTCCTGGCCGTGGCCCGCATCCGGGCGCGGGCACGGCGGCTCGGCATCAAGGCCGTCAACCGCCAGGACTGGTTCCTCCGCTTCGTCCTGGCCCCCGAGCACGCCCTGACCGGGGAAAGGCTGGTGGCCGCCACCCGTGAATACCCGGGGCGCTTGCGCTTCAAGGAGGACGAGGACCAGTTCGAGATCCGGCTGCGGGTGCCCCCGCGCCTCGAACCCGAGGGTGTGCTGCGTGAAGTCGAGGGATTCTTCGAATGCCTGGAAAAAAATGAATAAACCAAAATGACCGGCTGTATACTATTCGCAGGAAGAACGCACAATCCTATGTAGAAAAGGAGGGACGGAAGTCAATGAAGGCAACGGGCATTGTACGCCGCATTGATGACCTGGGACGGGTGGTCATCCCGAAGGAAATTCGCCGCACGCTTCGCATCAGAGAAGGCGACCCCCTGGAGATCTTCGTGGACCGGGACGGCGAGGTGATCCTGAAGAAGTACTCGCCGATCGGGGAACTCGGGGATTTCGCCAAGGAATACGCCGATTCCCTCTATGAGGCTACCGGACATATCGCCTGCATCGCCGACCGGGACGCGATCATCGCCGTCTCGGGCGCCCCCAAGAAGGAGTTCCTGAACAAACCTGTCGGCCCGGCCGTGGAAAAGGTCATGGAGGACCGCAAACCGGTGATCATCAATGCCCCGGGCGAAGACGCCCTCTGCAAGGAGTGCCTGGCGGTCGACAACGGTGAGTGCCGCTACACGGCCGAGGTCATCGCCCCGATCATCGCCGAGGGCGACCCGATCGGCGCCGTGATGCTCATCTCCAAGGAGCCGAACATCAAGATGGGCCAGTTGGAGCTGAAACTGGCCGAGACCGCCGCGGGCTTCCTGGCCAAACAGATGGAGCAGTAGGACGGTCGTCGGTCGTCAGGCGTCGGGCGTCGGATTCGAAGGGATGGAGCGAAAATGGTTTGCCATGCCGTGTGAATTATGGCAATCTAAGATCAGGTCAATCCGTTTAAAATGGCCGTAAGGCCATTCTTTTTTGGAGGTGTGACGGTTGCCCATCGCGATCACCCTGGCGGGGTTGGGCCCGGGGGCCAGGGAGGCGCTCCCCCTGGGAGTTTGGGAAGCCCTGCGGGGGGCGGACCCGCGGGTGTACCTGCGGACGGCGCGGCACCCGGTGGTTGAATGGCTGGCGGCCGAGGGGGTGGCGTATCACTCCTTCGACTCCTTTTACGAGGAGGAAGCGGACTTCGCCGCCGTCTACCGCCGCATCGCCGGGGACGTGCTGGATGCCGCCGCGGACGGCCCGCTGGTCTATGCCACCCCCGGCCATCCGTTGGTCGCGGAGGATGCCTCGCGCCTCATCATCGATGGTGCCCGGGAGAGAGGGCTTGAGATTCGTCTGCTGGCGGCGCCGTCCTTCCTGGATGCCGTTTTCGCCACCCTGCGCCTCGACCCGGCGGACGGGCTCAACATCCTGGACGCCCTTGCCCCGGACCGGATGCGCCCGCTGGTGAAGGCGCCCAACGTCCTCATTCAGGTCCACAGCCGGATGGTGGCGGGGGAGGCGAAGATCCGCCTCATGGACTACTACCCCGACGACCACCCGGTGACGGTGGTGCGCGCGGCCGGGGTGGAAGGAGAGGAAAGGGTGGCGTCCGTACCCCTTTATGAACTGGACAGGCTGTCCTGGATCGACCACCTGACTTCCGTCTACCTGCCGCCGGTGCCCGCCGGGACTTGCTATGCCATGGATGACCTGGTGGCCATCATGGCCGCCCTGCGGGCCGAAAACGGGTGCCCCTGGGACCGGGAGCAGACCCACGAAAGCCTGCGTCGCTACCTGATAGAAGAAACTTACGAAGTGGTCGAAGCCGTGGAGCAAGGCGATATGCATAGTCTTTGCGAGGAATTGGGAGACTTGTTACTGCAGATCGTCTTCCATGCCCGGATCGCGCGGGAGAACGGGGAGTTCGACATCGGTGATGTCATTTCCGCCATTTGCCGCAAGATGATCCACCGCCACCCCCACGTCTTCGGGGAGGCCAAGGTGAAGGATGCGGCCGAGGTCCTGGCGAACTGGGAGCGCATTAAGCAAGGCGAGAAGCAGGGCCGGGTGTCCTGCCTGGCGGGAGTGCCCCGCAACCTGCCCGCCCTGCTGCGGGCGGACCAGGTGCAGGCCAAGGTGGCCCGGATCGGTTTTGACTGGCCCGATTATCGTGGGGCCCTGGCGAAGGTGGAAGAGGAGTTGGCCGAGGTGCGGGAAGCCCTGGCCGGGGACGACCGGGGCCGCCTGGCGGAGGAACTGGGTGACCTCCTGTTCGCCGCCGTAAACCTGGCGCGCCTCCGCGGCCTGGACGCCGAGGAGGCCCTGGGGAGGACGGTCGACAAATTTATCAGGCGCTTCAACCATATCGAAGAGCGCATACGCCAGTCGGGCCGCCGGCTGGGAGACGTCGACCTGGAGGAGATGGACCGCTGGTGGGATGAAGCAAAAAATCTAGAAAAATCCGCGGAAAACTTTTCTTAGGGGCAGGAAAAAGGCCCGATCCACAGAATAATTAACCCCACTGAAAATATCAAACCAGGAGGGATTACCGTGAACAAAGCGGAGCTGGTGGCGAGTGTTGCCGAGAAAACAGACCTGACCAAGAAAGACGTCGAGAAATGCCTGGCCGCCGTCCTTGACAGCGTCGGTGAGGCCCTGGCCAAGAACGACAAGGTTCAGCTGGTCGGTTTCGGCACCTTCGAGATCCGCGAACGCGCTGCGCGCAAGGGCAGAAACCCGCAGACCGGCGAGGAGATCGAGATCGCCGCGACCAGGGTGCCGGTGTTTAAGGCCGGCAAGGCCCTACGGGATGCCGTCAGCAAATAACCCGCACGGTGCGGTTAGATAAATTCCTGAAAGTCTCCCGCTTGATCAAGCGGCGTACCCTGGCTAATGAGGCTTGCGACCGGGGGCTGGTGACCCTGAACGGTAGGGTGGCCAAGGCCGGAGCATTGGTACGACCGGGTGATGTTCTGGCTTTACGGCTTGGGTCCCGCCTTATCAAGGTCGAGGTGCTGGCCGTGGAGGAAAGCGTGCCAGCGAAGGATGCTTCCGGTATGTACCGCCTGATCGCGGACGAACGAATATCGGAATAGTTTCACCTGAGGAGAGCACGATCCTCCGGCCGGCGAAAGTCGGCCGTTTTCTTTTTGCCGGGCCGCCCTTTACCTGACATCACCCATTGGAGGGGAGCATATCCATTCTAATAACCCTGGTTCTTGGGGGTGTCATGGGGCATGGACGCGGAGGTCCGGCATCGTTTGGAACTGCTGGAGCGCAAGGAGCTGCGGGTGACGGGCGTCTCCCATGTGGAGAGCTTCACCGACACCGAGATCATCGTCGAGACGGCCATGGGGTTCATCCTCCTGGTCGGCGAGGGCCTGCACATCACCCAGCTCAACCTCGACGAGGGCACGCTGGTCGTCGAGGGGCACCTGACGAGCATCCAGTACCAGGACGGCGGGAAGCGCGGCGGCCGTCAGCGTGCCCGGGGCGTGTTGAACCGGATCTTAAAGTAAGGGAGCGCCCGGATGATTTCCCTTCTCGACGGCCAGGTGGGCGCTTTTCTCTGGGCCATCGTCATCGGTGCCGCGGCGGCCTTGTTCTACGACCTGTACACCGCCGTCTGGACCGGGCTGCGTGTTCCAAGATGGGGAGTAGGGGTCGGCGATATCCTCTTCTGGGCGGTCTTGACCGTCCTTGTCTTCGCCCTGCTGATCGTGGGCAACGCCGGGGACGTCCGCTGGTACATCCTCCTGGGGATGGCCCTGGGGTATGCCGGTTACCGGCGCCTGCTGGGGGCCAGGGGCTACCGGTTCTGGCGGCGCCTGTTGCGCGGTGGGGGCAGGGCGTGCCGCCTGGCGGGCCGCCCCTTCGGCATGCTGTATGGCGGCCTGGCCTGGCCCGGCCGGCGGATCGTCCGCCGCCTGTTCCGCCGGCGCCGGGCCGCTCCCCCGCCGGAGGATGACAGCGCGGGGGATGTGTGAACTCATCACCGCCGGGGTGCATTACAACGGCACCCCGGATTTTTTATGACCGCCCCCGGCAGGAGAATCCCCCCGGGCGTAGAAACTGTGCTATATCTGTAGTCAATTTGTACACAGCTTGTGGACATAAACGGGGAATAACGGAAGATGCAGATCGAGATCCGGGGCGCCGAACGCCTGAGCCTCCGCGAGCGCCAGGTGGTAGTCCTGAAAGAAACGGGCCACAGCAACGAGTCGGTCGCGCGCAGACTGAACCTGGCGGCGAGCACGGTGGCTACGCTTTACAACCGCGCCCGGGCCAAGGGCTACCGGGTGGTAATTATCATTCCCGGCGAGGCCCTCGGCATCCCCGACGAGGAGGAGGCTGATGGAGAAGATGCAGACGGCCGGAACGGCACGGCCACGGAAGAGGTTTAATCCGACCAGGAGCCGCCTGCCGCTCCTGTTCCTCGCTATCCTGCTGTTTTATCTGGGCTTTTCCCTCGTCTTCCAGATGAACCGTCTCTGGGCGATGCAGGAGTCGGTGGCCGAGATGCAGGCGCGCGTTGAGGAACTGCAGACTAAGAACCAGGGCCTTTGGGAGCGCCTGCACGTCCTGCAATCGGACGGCTATATCGAGCAGGTGGCGCGGGAACGGCTGGGCCTCGTGAAGCCCGGCGAGACCAGGGTGGTGCCCCTGCCCCAGGGCCAGGCGTCGCCGGACGCCTCACACCCGGCCCCGGCCTCCCCGCAAGAAAGGCCGCTGGACACGAGCATCAGGGACTAGCCGGCCTGGTATATTGCGGATCGGCTCGGCCGCCCGCCCGGCTGCCGGAAGGTATTTCCTGAACCCGGGGGAGGAATTATATCCTCGGATGGAGAATACTCGCTTCCGGAGTTGAGGCGTGATGGCGGACAAAGGCTCAAGCATCAAGCGTGACGGATGGCGCGCCCGGATACGGCGGGCGGCGGGGTTTGCGCTCGGGGTGCTGGCCCTGGGCGTGGTGGATCTCCTGTTTTACAGGATCCCCCGCCTGTTCGGGCGCCGACGGCGGCCGGCGCAAGATCAAAGGCCTCTGGGGTAGGACCCGAGAGGCCTTTCTGGTTCGAACAGGCTCGGCTGAACTGCTAAGCTAAGGGCGAGGATGGGCCGGGCTTTCCTTCTTGGGCGGCTTTAGGGGATCACCTTGTTCAGCGGGTACTCGATGATATCCTGCGCCCCGGCGCGCTTCAGGGCCGGGATCAGGTCCCGGGCCTGGGTCTCGGAGAGGATGGTCTCCACCGCCACCCAGTCGCTGTTGTAGAGCTGGGAGATCGTCGGGTGCTTCATCGCGGGGAGCATCTCGAGCACGGCGTTTACCCGGTCTCCCGGGACGTTCATCTTCAGGCCGACCCGGCTCTCGGCGCGCAGGGCGCCGAGGAGCAGCATGGCGAGGTTCTGAAGCTTCCGGCGCTTCCAGGGGTCTTCCCAGGCCGCGGGGTTGGCGTGCAGCTTAGTGGTGGACTCCAGGATGGTTTCGATGATGCGCAGGTTGTTGGCGCGCAGGGAACTCCCGGTCTCGGTCAGGTCGGCGATGGCGTCGACGAGTTCGGGCACCTTAACCTCGGTCGCCCCGTAGGAGTATTCGATGGCCGCCTTGACGCCGCGCTCTTCCAGGTAGCGCTGGGTGACCCGGACCAGCTCGGTGGCGATGCGCTTCCCCTGCAGGTCGGCCACGCTCTGGATGGGGCTGTCGTTGGCGACGGCCAGGACGAGGCGCACCGGGCGCTGGGACTGCTTGGCGTAGACCAGGTCGGCGACCTCGACCACGTCGGCCTCGTTCTCCTTGATCCAGTCCAGCCCCGAGAGGCCGGCGTCCATGACCCCCTGGTGCACGTAGCGCGGGATCTCCTGGGCGCGCATCAGGACCGGCTCGATTTCCGGGTCGTCGATCGTCGGGTAATAGGACCGGCCGTTGACGGTGATCTTGTAACCGGCCTTGCGAAAGAGTTGGAAGGTGGCCTCCTGCAGGCTCCCCTTGGGGAGGCCGAGACGAAGTTTCAAGCGAAAGGCCCTCCTTGACTGGTTATATATTAAAGAAACCATACATGAATCTATAGCCGAGAAAAGCTTCCCCGTCAAGGCTTTGCGGGTTGGAACAGCAGTTTTTACTTAGATTTTACAGGCAGGGAGGTCAACCTGGTGCGCGTCGGAGTCGTCGACATCGGAACCAACTCGGTACGGCTGCTGGTGGCCGAGGTTACAGGACGTGAAATTAAGGAACTGGAGCGGGACCTCAGGACGACGCGGCTGGGGGAGGGCCCGGACGGGCTGCTCCGCCCGGAGGCCATGGCCCGCACGGTGCGGGCGGTCGGGGAGTTAGCCGCCAGAATGCGCGCCGCCGGAGCGGCGCGCGCCGTGCTGGCCGGGACCGCCGCCGTGCGGGAGGCGGCAAACCGCGAGGAATTCGCCGGGCTGGTCCGGAAGGAGACCGGCCTTGCACTGCGGGTCCTGACGGGGGAGGAGGAAGCGCTCCTCGGCTACCGGGGGGCGGTCTGGGGGCTCTCCGGCCGGATATCGGGGCCGGTGGTGACCATGGACATCGGCGGGGGGAGCACCGAGTTCGCCTGGGAGGACGGGGAGGGCCGGCTGCGGTACCTGAGCCTGCCCGTCGGAGCGGTGCGGATGACCGAGAGGTCTTCCACCATGAATGACGTCCGGGAACTCCTGAAGCCGGCCGTTGACGCTTTAAGAGAAAGCGGGCAGGGTGCGCCCCGGAAACTGGTGGGCATGGGGGGAACGGTGACCACCCTGGCGGCCATGGCGCAGGGCCTGCGCCGTTATGACCCCGGCCGGGTCCACGGGTACCCGCTTCACGTGTCCGAGGTGGAGCGCCTGCTCGCGGCGCTGCAGGCGACGCTGCTGGAGGAGCGCCGGCGGATGCCCGGGTTGCAGCCGGAGCGCGCCGACATTATTCCCGCCGGGGCGATGATCGCCCTCGCCGCCATGCGCGGCCTGGGGCGAGCGGTGATGTATGTGTGCCAGACCGACATCCTGCACGGGTTGGCCCTTGCCGTGGCCCGGGATGTCGAAACAAAATCCCTGGCCCGGGACTAAATGCGACAGGGCTTTTCCCCTCTCCTTACTATAATGGTAAAAACTGGTGAGCGTAAGGTAAGAAGGAGTGGAAAAGCTTTGGCTGAGTGGGCAGGCGTCTTGCCAAGAGCGAGGGGTGGCCGGGAAGGGGCCGGGACGGCGGCGCGCCCCCGGCCGGCAGGCCGGAGGAGAGTGCGGCTGCCGGTGCTTGAGTGGTACAAGCCGGCGTTCTGCCTGGTCGCGTTTTTCCTGGGGCGCGCGATCCTCTTCGGGGAACTGAGCCCCTTCGTGCCGGCCTTCGCGGGAGCAGCCGTGCAGGCCTTCGGGCCCCGGGCCTGGCTTGCCGTGGCGGCCTCCCTGCTGGGCCAGGCCACCGTCCTCCACGGCGCGGCCCTCGCCCAGGCACTCCTGACCGTCGCCGCCCTCGGCCTGCTGTTGCGGGTGGCATCCCGTGAAACCGCCTCCTCCTGGTGGACGCTCCCCGTCCTGACGGCCGCGCCGCTGATCGTAATCAAGACCTCCTTTGCGGCTTTCGGCGGCGGCACCCTTTACAGCTATGTGGCCGTGCTGTTGGAGGGGCTGCTGGCCGGCGGGCTGGCCCATATCTTCTACCATGCCTTTACCTGCCGTGCCCGGCCGCTCTCGGGGGAGCAGCTGTTTTACCTCCTGGTCGTCGCCGCCGGGGTCATTGCCGGCGCCGGCAACCTGGCCTACCAGATGGTTACCCTGAAGGGCGTCCTGAGCAAGCTGGCCATCCTGCTGGCGGCCGCGCTGGGCGGCGTCGGCGCCGGGGCGGCCGCGGGCGCGGTCGTCGGCGTCATCCCCGGGATCGCCTTCACGGGTGCCCCGGCCGTTGCCGGGGTTTACGCTTTTGCGGGCCTTGTGGGCGGGGTCGGCCGGCGTTACGGCCGCCCGGGCGTGGCGGTCGGCTTTCTGCTCGGGAGCATCCTCCTCGCCGTCTCCCTCAACGAACCCCGGGGGCTGGCCGGTGCCCTGGTCGAGGCCGGCGTGGCGGCCGCCGTCCTGGCGCTGCTCCCACGGGGGTGGCTGTCCCGGTTGCGGGAACTCCTGCCGGCGGGAGCCCTCGGGGGGGGCATGGACGAGAGGGTGAAGGAACTCGTCCGCACCAGGGTCGGCAACTGGGCGCGCATGTTCTCGGAACTCTCACGCACTTTCGCCCAGGTCTCTTCCCCTGCTCCCGAGCTGGCGGCGGAGAAGTCCCTTGACGAACTCCTGCACGAGGTGGGCCACCGGATCTGCGGCGACTGCACGCTCTACCGGAGTTGCTGGCAGAGGGAACTGCCCCACACCCGCAGGCATCTCATCGCCAACATCCCGGCGCTGGAGGCCACGGGCCGCCTCCGCCCCGAGGACCTTCCCGAGGACATACGCAAGCGCTGCGTGCGTCTGAAAGAGCTGGCGGTGGGGCTTGGTTGTCTCTACGAGACCTACCGGGTGAACCAGTACTGGTACCGCCGCCTGGTGGAGAGCCGGGAGGTGGTTGCCGAGCATCTCCGCGGTGTGGCCAACATCATGCAGAACCTCTCCGCCGAACTCTGCGCGACGGCCGAGCACGCCGAGCTGATCGACAACCGCCTGCGCCGGAAGCTGAGCCGCCTGGACGTCCCCGTCAACCGGCTGGAGGCCGCCCCGCGCGAGGACGGACGGCTGGAGATCACCATCAGCTGCCCTCCCTGCAGGGGGGAGCTGGCCTGCCGTTACATCGTCGCGCCGGTGGTTTCGAAGGTGATGGGCCAACCCTACGCTGTGAGCATGACCTCCTGCACAAAGATGAAGGAGGCCCCGGAGTGCACCTTCAAGCTGCGCCCGGCCCTGCACTTCAGGGTTGAGACGGGGGTGGCCAATGTCGGCAAGGACGGCGGCCAGGTTTCGGGGGACACGTACTCCTGCCTGGACCTGCCGGAAGGCAAATTCGCGATGCTGCTTTCCGATGGTATGGGCGTCGGCCCGCAGGCCGCCCTGGAGAGCGGGACGACCATCTCATTGCTGGAACAGCTTTTTGAGTCCGGTTTCGGCCAGGACATGGCCGTGCGGACGGTCAACTCCATCCTGCTCCTGCGCGCCCCCGACGAGACCTTCGCCACCGTGGACATCACCATCGTCGACCTCTACTCCGGCCAGGCCGAGTTGGTCAAGATCGGGGCGCCCCCCAGCTTCATCCTCAGCGGAGGGGCGGTGCGCGTCATCCGGGGCGCCTCCCCGCCGGCGGGGATACTGAAGGACATCGAGGTTTCCTCGATTACCAGGGGGCTTGCGGAAGGGGACGTGATAGTCATGGTCACCGACGGTCTGCTGGACGTCCTCCCCGGCGCCGACAAGGAGGCCCGCCTGACCGATCTTATCCGCTCCCTGGGGCCGCTGGCGCCCCAGGAGATGGCGGACCGGATCCTGCTGCAGGCACAAGACGCCGCCGGCGGCCTGGCGCCGGACGACATGACGGTCCTGGTAGGCAGGATCGATCGGCTGCGGGGCACGAGGTGATAAGAGCCCCTTGAGCCACAAAGTTCCTATCGTAGACCGGGTGTCGACCACCCGGTCTTTCTCTCCCGACAAGCAGAAGGCCGGGCGAAAAAGTCCGGTCTTTTGCCTGTTCCTAAGAAATTTGCAGGGGAAAACGGTCCGGGCGTGGAAACTTTGGAAGAATAAGGTCGGGTGGTCGCATTGGACCTGGTAGCCAGGGTTAAGGCCTACTGCCTTCGCTACAGGATGTTTGCGCCGGGGGAGCGCGTGCTGGTCGGGGTCTCGGGGGGGCCGGACTCGGTGGCCCTCCTCGATGTCCTCTACCGGTTGTGCGGCGAACTGGGCATCGAACTCTCGGTGGCGCATTTGAACCACCTGCTGCGGGGGCGGGAGGCAGCGTCCGACGCCGCCTATGTCGCCGGGTTGGCGGACCGGTACGGCCTGCCCCTGGTCCTGGAGGAATGCAACGTCCGGGATGCATGGCGTGAGCGTGGCGGCTCGTTGCAGGCCGTGGCGCGGGAGATGCGCTACCGGTTTTACGAGCGGGCGGCGGAGAAGACCGGGGCCGCGCGGGTGGCGCTGGGCCACCAGGCGGACGACCATGCGGAAACGATCCTGTTCAACTTTCTTCGTGGAACGGGTATCGCCGGCCTGGCGGGCATTCCGCCGGTGCGGGAGCGTTACGTCCGCCCGCTGCTGGCGGAACGCCGCCGGACAATCGAGGACTACTGCCGGGAGCGCGGCCTCGCTCCCCGGGAGGACGCCTCCAATCTAAAACGGGTCTATACGCGTAACCGCCTGCGCCTGGAATTGATCCCGTACCTGGAGCGCGAGTACAACCCGAACCTTGTGCCCACCCTGCTCCGCATGGCCGAGGTCCTGCGGGAGGAGGAAGCGCTGCTGGAGGCGGAGGCCGGCCGCGTGCTGGCCGGTGTCGTGCGCGCGGTGGATGAGGATGCGGCCGCGGCCCTGGAACGCCGGCCCTTGCTTGAACTGCCGCCGGCCCTGCAACGCCGGGTGGTGCGGGGCGCCTGGGAGGCCCTGCCGGGCGGGGCGGAACTGCCCTTCGAGCACGTGGAGCGGGTGCTGGACCTGGCCCGGCGTCCCCGGGGAGGGGGACGGGTGGAGCTGCCGGGGGGCGCCCGGGCGGTGCGCGAAGGGGACCGGCTGGTCCTGCGCCGCGGCGGCGGGGAGCGGCCCGTGCCCTTCAGTTACCCGCTGGCGGTACCCGGGGAAACCGCCGTCCCGGAGGCCGGCAAGGTCATCGCCGCGACGGTGGCCGGGGCGGCGGACGGCCTGCCCGACCCGCGGCTTCTCGCGCCACGGGGGACGGTCCTCGACCTGGACCGCCTGGCGCCGCCTTTAACGGTACGCTCCCGCCGTCCGGGGGACATGTTCGCGCCTTCCGGCGGGGGGACGGTCAAATTGAAGAAGTTCCTTATCGATGCCAAAGTCCCCCGGAGCGCGCGGGACGCCGTCCCCCTGGTGGTCGACGGGGAGGGGCGTATCGCCTGGGTGGCCGGCCTGCGGACCGCCGAGTTCTGCCGGCTGACCCCCCGAACCCGGCGCGCTGTAATCCTTGAAGCGCGGGAAGCCGTGCCACGCAGGCCTTAAGGGTTTGTGTATCGTTGAAAGTGGTAATAAAACGTGATAAAATACCTCTGTTGTGGGCCAACTAGCTAGCCGGTGGTAAGGAGTGGCTTTAGTGCAGAGGATTGTCAAGAATCTTAGCATTTATTTGCTGATTGTCCTGGTCATCCTCGCCCTGATTAAATACACCTCGCATTCCGAAAGTAACGTCGAACCGCTGCGTTACGACCAGTTTTACGCGGTTGTGCAACAGGGTGAGGTGCAGAGCGTCGTCATCCAGCCCGACAAGGGTACGAACCTGATCACGGGCACGCTCAAGGACGGCACCAAGTTCGAGACGACGGGGCCCCAGGAGGACCAGAACCTGAGCGCCCTGCTTCGTGAGAAGAAGGTGGCGGAGGAGCACAAGAAGCCGGCCGAGCCCGGCTGGTGGGCCACTCTGCTCACCTCCCTCTTCCCCATCCTGATCTTTGTGGCGCTCTTCTTCTTCCTAATGCAGCAGACCCAGGGCGGAGGCAGCCGGGTCATGTCCTTCGGCAAGAGCCGCGCGCGGTTGCACACCGAAGATAAGAAACGGGTCACCTTCGCCGACGTCGCGGGGGTGGACGAGGTCAAGGAGGAACTCCAGGAACTGGTCGAGTTCCTGAAAGACCCGCGGAAGTTCAGCGAGATAGGGGCACGCATCCCGAAGGGCGTTCTGCTGTACGGGCCGCCGGGCACCGGTAAAACCCTGCTGGCGCGGGCCGTCGCCGGAGAGGCCGGCGTCCCCTTCTTCACCATCAGCGGCTCGGACTTCGTCGAGATGTTCGTCGGCGTCGGCGCCTCGCGCGTCCGTGACCTGTTCGAACAGGCGAAGAAGAACGCGCCCTGCATCGTGTTCATCGACGAGATCGACGCCGTCGGCCGCCAGAGGGGCGCCGGCCTGGGCGGCGGGCACGACGAGCGTGAGCAGACCTTAAACCAGTTGCTCGTGGAGATGGACGGCTTCTCGCCGAACGAGGCCATCATCATCATCGCCGCCACGAACCGGCCGGACATCCTGGACCCGGCGCTCCTACGCCCGGGGCGTTTCGACCGCCAGGTGGTCGTCAACATCCCGGACATCATGGGCCGCAAGGAGATCCTGGATGTCCACGCCAAGGGCAAGCCGCTGGAGGACGACGTGGACCTGGACGTTCTCGCGCGGCGCACCCCGGGCTTTACCGGAGCGGATCTGGCCAACCTGATCAACGAGGCCGCGCTCCTGGCCGCCCGGGCGAACAAGAAGCGCATCGGGATGCATGAGCTGGAGAATGCTATTGAGCGGGTGGTGGCCGGGCCCGAGAAGAAGTCCCGGGTCATCAGCGAGAAGGAAAAGAAGCTGGTCTCGTACCACGAGGCGGGGCACGCCCTGGTCAGCTACTTCCTGCCGAACAACGACCCGGTGCACAAGATCTCGATCATCCCGCGGGGGCGCGCCGGCGGGTACACCCTGCTGTTGCCCAAGGAGGACCGGTACTACGCCACCAAGTCGCAGCTCATGGACCAGATCACCATGCTCCTGGGCGGCCGGGTGGCCGAGGCCCTGGTCCTGAAGGACATCAGCACCGGCGCCCAGAACGACCTCGAACGGGCGACCGAGATCGCACGGCGGATGGTTATGGAGTACGGGATGAGCGAGGAGTTGGGACCGCTGACCCTGGGGCGCAAGCAGGAGGCCGTCTTCCTGGGGCGCGACCTGGCCCGCGACCGCAACTATTCCGAGGAGGTCGCCTACGCCATCGACGTCGAAGTAAAGAAGATCATCGAGTCCTGCTACCGCCATGCCGAGCAGATCCTGAAGGATAACATGGCCGGGCTGCACAAAGTGGCCGGGACGCTCTTCGATAAGGAGACCATCGAGGGTACCGAGTTCGAGGAGCTGATGCGGGAGGCCACGGGCGAAGTGAGAAGTGGGAAGTGAGAAGTGGGAAGTGGGAAGTGGGAACAGAGGAGGAATTCGCAAAGCGAATTCCTTCGAGCCTCTTACATCCCACATCTCACATCCCATATCACATTCAGGAGGTTTCGAGCATTGGAACGCACGTTTGTGATGGTCAAGCCCGACGGGGTGCAGAGGGGCCTCATCGGAGAAGTCGTGCGGCGCTTCGAGCGCAAGGGCTTTAAGGTCGTGGCCCTGAAGATGATGCGCATCGACCGCGCCCTGGCCGAGAGGCACTACGGCGAGCACCGGGGCAAGCCCTTCTTCGAGGGGCTGGTCCGGTTCATCACCTCCGGCCCGGTGGTGGCCATGGTCCTCGAGGGCCGGGACGTGATCGCCGGGGTCCGGGAGATGATGGGCGCCACCAATCCCGCCAAAGCACTGCCCGGTACCATCCGGGGCACCTACGGGGTGGACGTGGGCCGCAACGTGGTCCATGGCTCCGACTCCCCGGCAAGCGCCGAGCGGGAGATCGGCCTCTTTTTCAGCCCGCACGAACTGGTCGAGTACGACCGGACCCTAGACTGTTGGCTTTACGAATAACGGGAAAACGGGAGAGCCTGGCCGTCCATGGCCGGGCTCTTTTTGGGAAGTGGGAAGTGAGAAGTGCGAAGTGGGAAGTGGGAACAGAGGAGGAATTCGCAAAGCGAATTCCTTCGAGCCTCTCACCTCCCACATCTCACCTCCCACATCACATTGGGGAGGTATTCTGTTTTCGCAATGCATATCCCAACTGACCTTGAAATCGCCCAGGCCCACCGTCTGCAACCCATCGTGGAGATCGCCGAGCGGGCCGGGCTGCAGGAACAGGACCTGGACCTTTACGGGCGCTACAAGGCCAAGATAGGCCTTCACGTCCTGGAGAAGCTCCCCCGGAGGCCCAACGCTAAACTGATCGACGTCACGGCCATCACCCCCACCCCGCTCGGAGAAGGGAAAACCCTGACCACCATCGGTCTCACCCAGGGCCTGGGGCGCCTAGGACTCCGCTCGATCTGCACCATCCGCCAGCCCTCGATGGGGCCGGTCTTCGGGATCAAAGGGGGCGCCGCCGGGGGCGGTTACTCCCAGGTGGTGCCGATGGAGGACTTAAACCTGCACTTCACCGGCGACATCCACGCCGTAGGGCAGGCGCACAACCTCCTGGCGGCCATGATCGACGCCTCCATCCTGCACTCCAACCCTCTGCGGATCGACCCGCTGACCGTGAGTTGGATGCGGGTCATCGACGTCAACGACCGCGCTCTGAGGGAGATCACGATCGGCCTCGGCGGCCGGGCCAACGGCTACCCGCGGCAGACCGGTTTTGAAATGACCGTGGCCTCGGAGGTCATGGCCGCCCTGGCCCTGGCGACGAGCCTGCAGGACCTGCGCCGCCGGCTCGGGCGGATGGTTGTCGCCTACACCTACGACGGGGAACCGGTGACAGCCGAAGACCTTAAGGGGGCCGGGGCCATGGCCGTGATTCTTAAAGAGGCCGTCAAGCCGAACCTGATCCAGACCCTTGAGGGACAGCCCTGCATCGTCCACGCCGGTCCCTTCGCCAACATCGCTCACGGCCAGTCCTCGGTCCTGGCCGACCTCATGGCCCTGCGGATGGCCGACTACGTCGTCACCGAGAGCGGCTTCGGCGCCGACCTCGGGATGCAGAAGTTCATGGATATCAAATGCCGCCAGTCAGGGCTGCGCCCGAACTGCGTCGTGGTCACCTGCACCATCCGCGCCCTGAAGATGCACGGCGGGGCGGGCGAGGTCGTGCCGGGGCGCCCGTTGCCCGAGGAACTCCTGCGTGAAAACATCCCGGCCCTGGAGGAGGGCTGCCGCAACCTCGGGCACATGATCCGCATCGCCGGTTACTACGGCGTGCCCGTGGTGGTGGCCGTCAACCGCTTCACCCACGACACCGACTCCGAGGTCGAGACGGTACGGCGCTTCGCCCTGGCGGCCGGCGCGCGCGCGGCGTGCCAGCACACCGCCTGGGCCGAGGGCGGGGCGGGGGCCGTCGAGCTGGCGCGGGCGGTCGCGGAGGCCTGCGAAGGGAAGACCGACTTCCGTTTCCTCTACCCCGACGACCTTTCAATTAAGGAAAAGATCGATATCATGGCCACCCGGGTCTACAACGCGCGCGAGGTGCACTACGAGCCCCTGGCCGAGCGCAAGATCCGGCAGTTCGAGGCGCTGGGCTGGGGGAACCTGCCGATCTGCATGGCCAAGACCCACCTCTCGATCTCGCACGACCCAACCTGGAAGAACGTCCCCTCCGACTACGTCTTCCCGATCCGCGACCTGCGCGTCTCGGCGGGGGCGGGCTTCATCTACCCCCTGGCCGGGAAGATGCAGACCATGCCCGGCCTGCCGTCGCGCCCGGCGGCCTTCCGGATCGACATCGACGAGAACGGCCGGGTAGTAGGCCTGTTCTAACCGAGGATTTTCGAGCAGTTGACCAAAGGTGGCTTGCTCCTTATAATCAAATTACCAAATTAAAGATCAAAGCGCAGGGAGAGGAAAGCCATGGGACGTCCCCCCAAATGTCGCCGCGTCGAGTTCCTGCCCCACTGCACCTATTTCAAGCCCGCCGGTGTTCCTCTATGGAGCCTGGAGGAGGTGGCCCTGACCGTTGAGGAGGTCGAGGCCCTCCGGCTGAAGGACATCGAAGGCCTGGAGCAGGAGGCCTGCGCCGAAAGGATGGGCATTTCCCGGCCGACCTTTCAGCGCATCCTGACCAGCGCCCGGCAGAAGGTCACCCAGGCCCTGGTGGACGGGCGGGCCATCCGGGTCGAGGGGGGACACTACGAATACGTTTCCCGGCGCCTGCGGTGCGAGGCGTGCCGCGCGGAGTGGGAACCCCAGCCTACCGAAGTCACGGCGGACGCGAAGTGCCCGGTTTGCGGCAGTGAGGATGTTGACCGGCTGCCCCTCCGTTTCGGCGGCCGCCGCAAGGGGATGCACGGTCCTCCGACCGTACACAATAAATAGAAGTACTTTAAGACTGGAGAGGTGACGTTTAATTGGCTCCTGAAAAGGAACTGCCGATGGCCGGCAAGTCGGACAAGCCGGAAGTCCTGCCCCCCAACGACCTGTCCGAAATCAAGCGGGTTATCGCCATTGGAAGCGGCAAGGGCGGCGTGGGCAAGTCCTCGGTGACCGGCCTCCTGGCCGTGACGCTGGCCCGGCAGGGCAAGAAGGTGGGCGTGCTGGACGCCGACCTGACCGGCCCGAGCATCCCCAAGATCTTCGGCGTCCGGGAGCGTCCCACCGGGGTGGGGGAATCCATCCTTCCGGTGAACAGCCGCCGCCTTGACATCAAGCTCATGTCGATGAACTTCCTGCTCGAAAACGAGGACGACCCGATCATCTGGCGCGGCCCCATCATTTCCGGTGCCATCCGCCAGTTCTGGACCGACGTCGCCTGGGGCCGGCTGGACTACCTGCTCGTGGACCTGCCTCCCGGGACCGGCGATGCGCCTTTGACGGTTATGCAGTCGCTGCCGGTCAACGGGCTGATAATGGTCACCTCGCCCCAGGAACTATCTCTCCTGGTGGTCAAGAAAATGATCAAGATGGCCGGCATTATGAGCCTGCCCATCCTCGGACTGATCGAGAACATGAGCTACGTGACCTGTCCGAAGTGCGGCGAGAACCTGGAGATCTTCGGCCCGTCCCGCATCGAGTCCGTGTCCGCCGAAACCGGGCTCCCGGTGCTGGCGCGCCTGCCGATCGACCCGCAGCTGGCGGTCCTGGAGGACACCGGGGAAGTGGAAAAATACGAGGCCCCGGCCCTGGAAGGCGTCCCCGCCGCCCTTGAACAGAGAATGAACCTGGCCGGCCACCAGGCGTAACCGTTGGGTTCGCGCCCGGTCAGGCCTTTTCATGGACAAAAGAATTGACAGTGAACCGGATGGCCGATATACTGGGGACAAGATTCAGAAAATTGGACGTAAGCTGATCAATTGGTTGACTGAAGGGGGGATGATGGCGCTTCGTTTTTGTTCATCGTTCGAGTAAAGACCAAGTTCTGGCTCGGCAAGCCGCCTTATGCTTGCCGGGACGCTCAAACGGGAGGATGGGTGTGTAGCCTATGCCGAACAAGATTGGATCGGTAATGGTGGTTGGTGGCGGTATCGCCGGCGTCCAGGCCTCGCTGGACCTCGCCGATTCCGGCTATTACGTCTACCTGGTCGAAGCCTCCTCGGCCATCGGCGGTACGATGGCCATGCTGGACAAGACCTTCCCCACCAACGACTGCTCGATGTGTATCCTTTCCCCCAAGCTCGTGGAATGCGGCCGGCATCCGAACATTGAGCTGGTCACCATGGCCGAACTCGTCGGCCTGGACGGCGAGCCCGGGAACTTCAAAGCGACCGTTCTGCAGAAACCCCGCTACGTCGACCCCGACAAGTGCGTCGCCTGCGGCGACTGCGCCGCGAAGTGTCCGGTGAAGCTGCCCGACCCCTTCAACGAGGGCCTCGGGACGATGAAGATCATCGGCCCCAAGTACGCCCAGGCCGTGCCCTCGACCTACGCCATCTGGGCGCCGGACAAGTGCCTCTACCTCACCAAGGGCGTGGAAACCGGCAAAGCGGTCTGCAAGCTCTGCGAGAAGGCCTGCCAGAAGGGCGCCATCAACTTCAATGATACGGAAAAGACCCTCACCTTTGACGTCGGTGCGGTCATCCTCGCCCCCGGCTTCGACGAGTTCGAGCCCGCCGCCCTCAAGGCGCTCGGCTACGGGACCATGAAGAACGTGGTCACCAGCATCGAGTTCGAGCGTATCCTGAGCGCCTCCGGCCCGTTCTCCGGCCACCTGGTGCGGCCCTCGGACCACGAGGAACCGAAGAAGATCGCCTGGATCCAGTGCGTCGGCTCCCGCGACACCAAGCTGGGCTGCGGCTAC
>JASEER010000023.1 GCA_030019475.1 Thermoanaerobacterales bacterium
CCGGGGGCCTTACGGTAGCGAACGGGCGGAACTGGAGAAATAATCCCGCATACCCCGCCCCGATCTCCGGAAAGCTAGGGCTAAACGATCTAAGGAGGTTAACATATGCCCCAGGAGATCTATTGCAGCGTCAACTCCTGCCACTACTGGGGGCAGGGCAACAGGTGCGAGGCGAACAAGATCATGGTCACCTCGGACTCCGCCGCCGATAACCTGCCCGACAATATCGACGCCCCAAAGCACCAGAGCATCCAGGCCACCCCGGCCAACACCTGTATGGAAACGTGCTGCAAGACCTTCGTTCCCAAGGGCTCCGGCAAGGTCCGCGTCGACGGCGTCACAAAGGGCGGCGCCCAGATGAAGGCGGGCGGCCCACAGGCCACTTGAAGGTATACCGGCGGGGCGACCGATACCATCGTCGAAGGCATCATCAACGACGAGACGGGTCCCGTACGTTAGCTTTCACGGCTATGGCAGGCCGGGGCGATCGCCCCGGCCTGCCGCCATAACGCAAAAACGAGACTCCGGAACCCGGGTTCCGAGGTTCTCTTCATCCAGGGCCGGGCAGTAGCAGCTTTTCCGCCAGGGTCGGTTCCGGCGCTTGGATCAAGATGAACCCTCCATCCGGCCACGCCCGAACGTCACCGCGCCCCGCGAAGTACTCACGCCCACCCGGGGTTACCGGAAGGCATCCTTGATATGCTCGATGTGGCATGCGCGGCCGATCCCGTCCAGGACCACGCCGACGACGTCGAAGCGGCAGAAAGCCTCGGGCTGCCCGGTCGCCAGCAGGTAACACTGGGCGGCGCGGCGCAGGCGCTGCTGTTTCCGCCGCGCGACGCTTTCCTCCGGCAAGCCGAAACCGGTTGAGGCGCGCGAGCGCACCTCAACAAATACCAACTCGTTACCATCCAGCGCGACAAGGTCCAGTTCCCCCATCCGGCAGCGGAAATTGCGGGCAAGGATCCGGTAGCCCTGACGCCTCAGGTATGCCTCCACCGTTGCCTCGCTCTGTATCCCCCGTTCCTTCCGCTCCAAACGCCCCACCCCCCGCGTCGGTCAGCTCATATCTGGGAAAAGGCTGGGCGCAGGCAGGAAAGCCCGCCGGTGCAGCGGGCAGGGACCCCACCTGGCAAGGGCCCGGTAGTGGGCCTTGGTAGCGTAGCCTTTGTGTGCCGCGAACCCGTACGCCGGGTACTGCAGGTCCGCCTCTTCCATCAGGCGGTCGCGGAAGACCTTGGCCAGGACCGAGGCCGCAGCCACCGAAGCGCTCGTAGCGTCACCCCCGACAAGAGGGCGTTGCGGCCAGGGCAGGTCGGCGATAGGCGTGCTGCCGTCGACCAGAACCCACTGGGGTGCCGTCCCCATCACCGCCAGGGCCCGGCGCATGGCTAAGAGGCTCGCCCGCAGGATGTTGATGTCGTCGATCTCCTCCACGCTGGCAAGACCGATCCCCCAGGCCGACGCCTGCCGGAGCACATCGGCGGCCACCCGTTCCCGCACAGGCGCCGCGAGGCGCTTGGAATCGTCAAGCCCGGGGATTATCGCCGGTACGGGTAGGATCACCGCCGCCGCCACCACCGGCCCGGCCAGCGGCCCCCGCCCGGCTTCGTCCACCCCGGCGATGTACTCGTAGCCGCGCCGAACAAGCGCGAATTCCTCGCGGAAAAGGCTCTCCACCCGGCCCGCTTCTGAAGCGGCCCGCTCCAGGCGGCGGGCCTGGAGCCGGTAAATCTCCCGCGCGCCGGCCCGCGGGTCGCGCGCAAGGGCCTCCAGCAGAGCCGCATCAGGATCCTTCTCCGCCAGCAAGCGCCTGATCTCGGCAAGCTTTAACCGGGAAAGGTCCAAGTCATAACCCCCCGAACCAGCACTTTAAGGCGAGGGGGAAGGCTCAAACCCCGGGGCCGGGTGTCCCGCTTTCCTCCGGACGCCAGGCCGGAGGCGCATCGAGCGTGTAACGGCCCAGACGGCCCTCGCGGAACTCCTTCAGCAGAGCCACGGCGGCCTTCTCCACATCGGGCCTCCCACCGTGCATGACCAGGCCCCGCCGGATGGCTATAAGGGGCAAAAGCTCGGCCCCGTCGCGGGGGAGGGCCGGCAGCCTGAACCGCCGCCGCAGGGCGGCTGCGCTGTTGGCCAGGAACCAGCCCAGGAGCCATTCCGCGGCTTCGACGACCGAGAAGGCATCGTCCCTTATGGCGCCGCAGACAGCCAGCCGCATGCCGGTTTCCGGGTCTTCGAACTTCGGCCAGAGGATACCGGGCATATCCAGCAGTTCAATGTCCCGGGCAATGCGGATCCACTGCGGGCCGCGGGTGAGACCCGCCTGCCTGCCCGTCCGTGCCGCCCGCTGCCCCACAAGGCGGTTGATGAAGGACGATTTGCCCACATTCGGGATGCCTACGGCCATTACGCGCAGGGGGCGGAGGAGCCGGGCGGGAAGCCGGCCGGGGGGGATGGAGTGCAGGGCGCGGGCCACGCTGCCGATCCCCGCTCCGCGAACCGCATCGACCTTGAGCGTTGGATAACCGACGGCGGTAAGGGCTGCGATCCAGGCCCGGGTCGCGGAGGGGTCGGCCAGGTCGGCTTTGTTCAACACAATCACCCGCGGCTTATCCCCCAGGAGCTGGTCCAGGAGCGGGTTGGCACTCGAGCGGGGGATCCGGGCGTCGCGGAGTTCGAACACGGCATCGCACAGCCTTAGCTTCTCACGGACCTGACGCCCCGCTTTGGCCATATGGCCCGGAAACCACTGGACCGGCATCGGCTCACCCCCTCAGACCGCACAAAGACTGCTGCGAACGGTCTACCGCACCACCTTCAAATGTCCGAGCGGCCAGTAGACAACCACGGCCTTGCCGATCAGGTTCTTGCGGGGCATGAAGCCCCAAACCCGGCTGTCGTCGCTGAGGTTGCGGTTGTCGCCCAGGCAGAACAAGCTGTCCGGGGGTACCTTGACCGGGCCGAAATCGGCGAACTCGAGACCCGCCGGCAGATACGGCTCCGGCACGGGCCGCCCGTTGATCAGGAGGCGGCTGTCCTTCAATTCCACGGTCTCGCCGGGAAGGCCGATGACCCTCTTCACAAAGGCCTTTCTTTCATCGCGCGGGTAGCGGAAGACGATGACGTCCGCCCGCCGCGGCTCGTGGAAATAATAACCCAGCTTGGAGACGAGGATCCTGTCACCGGTCATCAAGGTGGGCTCCATAGAGCCGGAGGGGATAAAAAACGGCTGAAAGATAAAAAGGCGAATAAGAACGGCCAGGATAACGGCAATCGCCAGGGACTCGAACAACTCGCCAAGGACCGATCCTCGTTCGCGGCCAATCGCAGGCAAGAAGACTCTCCCCCCAAACGCCGAAAAGTGCAATAAGGGACTGCCCCGCAGTCCCTTTCTCTAAGCTATCTTCTCTCCCGGATGCGCGCCGCCTTGCCGCGCAGGCCCCGGAGGTAATAGAGCCGCGCCCGGCGAACCCGCCCGCGGCGCACAACCTCGATCCGCTCGACTCGCGGCGAGTGCAGGGGGAAAGTGCGCTCGACACCCACGCCGTAAGAGACGCGGCGGACGGTAAAGGTCTCGTCCAGCGCTCCGCCGCGACGCCGGATAACGACCCCCTCGAAGACCTGGGTCCGCTTGCGGTTCCCCTCGACCACGCTGACGTGGACGCGGACCGTATCCCCGGGTCTAAACTCGGGGATGTCATTCTTCATCTGTTCCTCTGCTACGGAACGTATAAGGCTCATCCTCAGGATGCCTCCTCCGATTTCCTAGTCACAACCAACGGGTATTGTACCACAAACTTCCGTCCGGGAGCAATAAAGGCAGCCCGGCCCCCTTCACAGCCCGAGTTCCCCCAGGGCCCGCTTCAGGCGGGCCAGGAAAGCCCGGTCGGCCTCGGTTAATGCCGATTTTTCCAAGAGGTCCGGACGCCGGACGAGGGTGCGCAACAGCGCCTCTTCACGGCGCCACGAGGTAATGGCCCCGTGGTGCCCGCTCACCAGGATCGCCGGCACCTCCCGCCCCTCGTAGACCCGGGGGCGCGTATACTGCGGGTATTCCAGCAGGCCGCCGGCGTAGGAGTCGTCCTCGGCGCCGCCGGGCTCGCCGAGCACCCCGGGCAGAAGCCGTACCACGGCGTCGACCACCACCATGGCCGCCAGTTCCCCTCCGGTGAGGACAAAATCGCCGAGTGACAGTTCGTCGTCCGCCACCAGCTCGCGCACCCGTTCGTCGATCCCCTCGTAATGACCGCAAACCAGGACCAGGGAACGGTAACCGGCATATTCCCGGGCGACGTCCTGCGTAAACCGGCGCCCCTGGGGGCAGAGCAGGACCACCGGGCCCTCCCGGTCCCCGGCAGGGGACTCCCTGGTGGATTGCACGGCCCGGTGAATCGCCTCGGGGCCCATAATCATCCCGCCGCCGCCGCCGAAGGGCGTGTCGTCGACTGTGCGGTGGCGGTTGGTTGAAAAGTCCCGGATGTTTACCAGGTTGATTTCCACCAGCCCCCGCTCCCGCGCCCGTCGAATGATGCTGACATCGAAGGGGCCGGCGAACATCTCCGGAAACAGGGTCAATATGTCAATGATCATTCCCGTAAACCCTCCGGCAGGTCGACCACCATCCGTGACGCGTCGGGGTTGATCTCCGCGACAACGCTCTTCAGCGCCGGGATGAGCAGTTCCCGGCCCGCTTCGCCGCGCACCACATAGACGTCGTTGGCGCCGGTCCGCAGTACATCCACCACGGTACCCAGCGGTTCGCCGTCCGCAGTGAAAACCTGCAAGCCGATGATTTCAAACAGGTAGTAGCGTCCCTCAGGCAACGGGTAGGCCTGCTCCCGCGGTATCTGGAGGACCGCGCCCCGTAGACGCTCCGCGGCGTGCATGTCAGGAACCTCCCGCAAGCTCAGGATGACGAACCTCTTCTGGAAGGCCACCCGCTCGATGTGCATCGTTACGCGTTCGCCGTCCCGGGTCAGAATGACCTCTTTCAAGTCCTGAAACCGCTCCGGGAAGTCGGTCAGGGGCAGCACGCGGACCGCGCCCCGGTGACCGTGGGTGTTAACCACCTCTCCGATTGTGATGAAGTCCGGGTTCATTCCTCTTCCGCCGGGGATGGCATGCCCGGCGATCCTTCACGGATGGCCACCACCCGGCCGTTTTCCACTAGGATCTCAACCATCGCCAGCTTGCGCCAGTCGTCGCCGACGCGGACCTCAACCATGCTTTCAACGCGCCCGGCCACCAACTCGGTGCCGTCGGCGACTTCGCGCGCGGCCTGCATCTGCTCAGCCAGTTTCTGTTTACTGTCCAGACGCTTGCGCCGCTCCGCGTCGTACTGGTGGCGGACCGTATACTCCTGCCCGGGGCCGGCCTCGGCCAGGGCCCTCTTCATATCGAAGTCCAGCCGCTTCAACTCCATGTCCAGGCGCGCCGCCATGCGCTCACACTGGTCCAGGAGTTCCTTCCGGTAGGAATCCGTCATCAGGACCTTGACGGTCACCGGCCTGGTTACGGTAATGCTCTCCATGGCGATCCCCCTCACACGATCTCCACGGTCACCCTCTTATGCTGCCGGGTGGCCGAGGCCTTGACGAGGGTGCGGATGGCCCGGGCCGTGCGGCCCTGTTTGCCGATAACCTTCCCCATGTCGTCCGGCGCCACACGCAGTTCCAGAATGACGCCGTTCTCGTCCTCTATTTCGGTGACACTGACCTCTTCGGGACGATCCACCAGGGCCCGGGCCAGGATCTCGACCAGCTCCTTCATAGCTTATCCCCTTTCCCCGGCGCTTGCCTGGGCCGACCGGGAGAGCAGACCCGCCTTCTTAAAAAGAGACTTAACGGTTTGGGTGAGTTCGGCACCGCGGGCCATCCAGGCAAACGCCTTATCCTCGTCGATTCTCAACTGCGCCTGCCGCCCCAGGGGATCGTAGAACCCGATCTCCTCGATGAAGCGGCCGTCGCGGGGCGAACGGGAGTCGGCCACCACGATACGGTAAAAAGGCTCTTTCCTCGCCCCCATCCTCTTGAGCCGGATCTTAACCGCCATCCATGTCACCTCCCTTCCAACTGCAAAAGGTAGCCTGATTCCTGCCTATCTCTAAATGAACGGGAATTTCGGTAAACGGATCTTGCCCTTGCCCTTCCCCTTGGCCGCCTTCTGCATCTCGGTGAACTGGCGGAACATCTTCTTCGTCTGCTCGAACTGCTTCAGCAGGCGGTTGACGTCCTGGACACTGGTGCCGCTGCCCCGCGCCACGCGCCGTCTCCGGCTGCCGTCGATCCTCTCGGGGTGACCGCGCTCCCAGGGGGTCATGGAGCTTATGATCGCCTCGGCCTGCGCGAGGTCCTTCTCGTCGAACTGCAGCTGGTCCCGGAGCTTCTTGTTCATGCCGGAGAAGCCGGGAATCATCGATAGGATCTCCTCGATGGGCCCCAGCTTCTTAAACTGGCGCAGGTGCTCCAAGAAGTCGTCCAGGTTGAAGTCGGCGCTCTTCAGCTTCTGCTGCAGGCGCGCCGCTTCCTCGGCGTTGATCGAGGCCTGGGCCTTTTCAATCAGTGTCATCACGTCGCCCATCCCGAGGATGCGGTCCGCCATCCGCTCGGGGTGGAAGGGCTCCAGGGCGTCCAGCTTCTCGCCGACCCCGGCGAACTTGATCGGCCGCCCGGTCACCGCACGGACCGACAGGGCCGCTCCGCCGCGGGTGTCGCCGTCAAGCTTGGTGAGGATGACGCCGTCCAAGCCCAGGCGCTGGTTGAAGGCCTCGGCCACCGTCACGGCGTCCTGCCCGGTCATGGCGTCGACGACCAGCAGGATTTCATGGGGCTGAACAGCCGCCTTCACGTCGGCCAACTCCTGCATGAGTCCCTCGTTGATGTGCAACCGCCCGGCGGTATCGATCACCACGACGTCATTCCCGCCCTTGCGGGCCTGTTCCACGGCGGCCCGGGCGATGTCCGGGGCGCTGGAGCCGCCCAGGCTGAAGACCGGGACGTCAAGCTTCTCGCCCAGCACCTGTAACTGCTTAATGGCCGCCGGCCGGTAGATATCACAGGCCACCAGCATGCAGCGCCGGCCCTGCTTCTTCAGCAGGTTGGCCAGCTTGGCACAGGTCGTCGTCTTGCCGGAGCCCTGCAGGCCGACGAGCATGACGACCGTCGGCGGCCGGGAGGCCAGGTTCAGCCTGACGTTCTCCCCGCCCATCAGGCGCGCCAGCTCGTCGTGCACGATCTTGATCACGTGTTGCACCGGAGTGAGGCTGGACATCACGTCATGCCCGATGGCCTCCTGGCGCACTGTGTTCACGAAGTCGCGGACCACCTTGAAGTTAACGTCGGCCTCCAGAAGGGCCATGCGTACTTCGCGCAAGGCCTCGTTAACGTCGGCCTCGGTAAGTCTCCCCTTACCCCGTAATTTCTTAAAGGTTTCCTGAAGTCTGTCGGATAGGTTGGCAAAAACCATCGGGCTCACCTCGCCCCGCAGTAATCCTCGGTCCTAACCCTCGTATCCCAAAAGCTCCCGCAGCATGTTACGGATGCGTTCGGTCTCGGGACCGGTCATCCTCTCCAGATCCGCCCGCAGCCGCTCCAGTCGCTCACGCTGGGCCAGGTGCCGGTTCACCAGCCCCAGTTTCTCCTCATACCTCTCGAGGGCCTCGCCGGCCCGCTTCAAACCGTCGTGCACCCCCTGGCGCGTGATGCCGCACTGGTCGGCGATTTCCCCCAGGGACAGGTCCTGTTCGTAATAAAGCTCCATCAAGGTCCGTTGCCGATCCGTTAACAGCGGGCCGTAGAAATCATAGAGGAGGTTGATAAGCGGGCGTTTCTCCAGCATGGCACCTATCAAGTATCTCCCCTTTACACCTTGCTATTCTATGCGCCAAGGCGGCGGCTGTCAAGCCCCGGATCCGGACCCGGCCGTTTGCATTGCCTCGGCCCGCCCTTGGGTGTAAGATACAGTTAGTCCAGGTATTGTCCATAACCCAGAAAGGATGGGATTATGAAACGCCCAACGAACTTAATCGGCCTTGAGCAGGCGTTGCAGATGGACCGCGCGGAGGTTGTCGAGACATGGAAAACCTACCTCAGCACACCCGTGGCCGCGACCCAGGCGATGTTGAAGTTTGACCGCCAGTACGTCCGCGCCGCGGGAGCCAGCCTCTGGGACGCAGAAGGCAACGAGTACCTGGATTTTGTCGGCGGCTACGGCGCCGTCAACTTGGGCCACAACCACCCGCGCCTCCTGGAGGCCATCCGCCGCGTCGAGCAGTACCCTAAAATCATGCAGACCGCCGTGCAGCACCTCCCGGCCGTTTTGGCCGCGAACCTGGCGCGCCTCGCGCCGGGGGACCTGACCCGGGTCTTCTTCTGCAACAGCGGCGCCGAAGCGGTGGAGGGCGCCCTGAAGCTGGCGCGCGCCGCCACCGGCCGCACGCGGTTCATCTACTGCGAGAACTCCTTCCATGGCAAGACCTTCGGCGCCCTCTCGGTCACCGGACGGAGCAAATACCAGAAACCTTTCGCCCCGCTCCTGCCGGACTGCACGGCCGTGCCCTTCGGTAACCTGGAGGCCCTGGAAAAGGAACTGGCCACCGGAAAGGCGGCCGCCTTCATCGTCGAGCCCATCCAGGGGGAGGCCGGGATCATCCTGCCGCCGCCCGGTTACCTTGCCGAAGCGCACCGCCTCTGCACCAAGCACGGTGCCCTGTTCATCGCCGACGAGGTGCAGACCGGTTTCGGGCGTACGGGAACCGTCTTCGCCTGCGAGGCGGAGAACGTGGTCCCCGACGTCCTCTGCCTGGCAAAGTCCCTGGGCGGCGGGATCATCCCGGCGGGCGCCTACATCACTACCGATGATCTCTGGAAGAAGGCCTACGGCACCCTGGATAAGGCCTTGCTCCACACCTCGACCTTCGGCGGATATTGGGGCAACGGGCTGGCCTGCGCCGTGGGTATCGCCACCCTGGAGGTCCTGCTGGAGGAAGACCTGGCGGGCCAGGCATGCGAGAAGGGCGCCTACTTCCTTAACAAACTGCAGGCCCTGAAAGAGAAGTACCCGCTCGTAAAGGACGTCCGCGGCAGGGGCCTCTTGATCGGCCTGGAACTGGCCGACACCGGCGGGGGATTGATGAAAAAACTGTCCTTCGGCGCCCTGGACAAGCTGGCGGACGAATATCTGGGCACCCTGGTGGCCATGGAACTGGTGCTCAAGCACCGTGTAGTCACGATTTACACACTCAACAACCCGAACGTCATCCGCCTGGAGCCGCCGCTGGTAGTAACCCGGCAGCAGCTTGACTACGCGGTCGAGGCGCTGGAAAGCGTCCTTTCCAAGCACAGGAGCTTCCTCGGCGTGGCCGCCGCCGGGCTGGGCGCCGTCCTGCGGCGCAGCTAGCCCGCCAGTTGCCGGCCGATGTAGAGGGCGGAACCCCACATAATGACGGCTGAGACCCGGTTCACCGCCGTTAAGAGGCGCCCGGACCGATCCAGCCGCCCCACCAGCCTCCCTGCCAGGGCCAGGGAAAAGAACCAGACCCAGGAGACCAGGACGGCGGCGGCTGTAAAGGCGGCCCTGGGCTCCCCGCTGTAGCTCAAGGAACTGGTCCCGATCACCGCCACGGTATCGAGGATGGCGTGCGGGTTCAACAGGGATACCGAAACCGCGAACACCACCTGCCTGGCAAAACCCATGGACGGCGCCGCATCATCCTGCCCGGGCGCGGCAGGGCGGGTATGCCAGATGACCCACCCCATGTAGAGCAGAAAGAGGGTGCCGGCCCCCAGAAGCAGGCCCTTGATAACTGACGAACCCAGGACGAGCACTGAAACACCGAGGACCGCCAGGAGGATCAGCAGGGTGTCGCAAAGGGCGGCCGTGACCACCACGGGAAGCGCGCGGACGTAGCGCCCCTGTATGGCCCCCTGGTTAAAGACGAAGGTGTTTTGCGCTCCCAGGGGAAGAATCAGCCCGAAGGCCAGGATCAGTCCATGAACGAAGGCGCCAAACAAGGGGATTACGGTTGTCCCTCCCTCACCAGACTTGCAGGATGGCACATTTCAGGTAATAAGTCTCGGGGGAAGCGAGAAGCATCGGATGGTCCTTCGCCTGGCGACGCAACTCGACGAGGCGCAGGACGCGCCCGGCGTCCCGCGCGGCCTGGGCGATAACGTCCAGGAAGAGGCCCTCGGTGACGTGGTAGGAACAGGAACAGGAGACCAGGTAACCGCCGGGGGGCAGGAGCTTCATCCCGCGGAGGTTGATTTCTTTGTAGCCCCGCAGCGCCCCCGGCACGGCCTCCTTCGATTTCGTAAAGGACGGCGGATCAAGGATAACGACGTCGAAGCGCTCCCCGGCGCCCACCATCTCACGCAGCACGTCGAAGCCGTTTCCCTCACGCAGCACGAGGCGGTCGGCCACGCCGTTCAACTCGGCGTTGCGGCGCGCCAGGGCCAGGGCCGCCCCGGAGATGTCCACGGCGACGACCTCCCGCGCCCCGAAGCAAGCGGCGTTGACCGCAAATCCCCCGGCGTAGCAGAAGCAGTCCAGGACACGGGCGCCGCCCACCAGGGACCGGACAGCGGCGCGGTTCTCGCGCTGGTCAAGGAAGAAGCCCGTCTTCTGCCCCTCGGCCAGGTCGATCTCCAGCCGTATACCGTTCTCCTCAACGGTTACGGGACCTTCGTAGCGGCCGCGCAGGAGCCCTATCCGCAGGGGGAGCCCCTCCAGCTCGCGCACGGTCGCGTCGTTGCGCTCGTAAATGCCGGCCGGGGCGAAGAGTTCCTCCAGGATGTCGGCGACCAGTTCCTTGTGGCGGTCGATGCCCAGGGTCAGCGTCTGCAGGACCAGGTGGTCGCCGTAACGGTCGACGATCAGGCCGGGCAGGAAATCGGCCTCGGCGTTCACCAGGCGGTAGGCCGTGGTGTCCCGCACGAAGAGCCGCCGGTAAGCGGCGGCGGTCTCGAGCCGCCGGCGAAAGAACGCGCGGTCAATCTCCTCATCCTGCCGCCTGGTCAGGAGGCGGACGAAGATCTGTGAAGCCGGGTTGGCATAGCCGCGGCCGATGAAACGCCCGTGGATGTCGACGACATCCACGATGTCCCCCGGGGCCAGCTTCCCGTCCACCCTCAGGATCTCGCCGCGGTAGATCCAGGGATGTCCCAGGAGCACACGGCGGTTCTTCCCCGGGGAAAGAGCCAGGATGGTCCTCAATCGCTCGCCGTTCTCCCTTCCCGGGCCCAAGCCCGTTTTCCGTTTTGCTGTCGCCTGTCCGTCAGCGTCCACCGGACGCTCTGCGCTCAACCTCAGCCGCCCTTGCCGCGCAGCATTAGGAAAAGCACCGCGGCCACGACAACGATAACCAGGATCTCGGCTATACCCATGACGACACCCCGCCTTCTCTACTTCCCGATCAAACGCCTGGCGCAACGGCCGGCCTCGGCGATGACCTTTTCCTCGTCCATCGTCAGCAGGACCCGGTCACGCATGACGACCCGCCCGTCGATGATCACTGTCCGGACATCGCTCCCCTTGGCGGCGTAGACGAGGTGGGCGTACGTGTCATGCGGCGGGTTGAGGTGCGCGGCGCGCCAGTCCCACAGGACGATATCCGCGCGCTTGCCCGCCTCCAGGGTGCCGATGCATTCATCAAGGCCCACCGCCCGCGCCCCGCCCAGGGTCGCCAGGGCCGCCGCCCGGGGCGCGGGTAGGACCGTCGGGTCCTCGCACGCCACCTTCTGCAGAAAGGACGCCGTGCGGGTTTCCTCGATCATGTCCAGGTCGTTATTGCTCGAGGCACCGTCGGTGCCGATTCCCACCCGCGCCCCGGCTTCCAGCAGCCGCGTAACCGGGGCGATGCCGCTCGCCAGCTTCATATTGCTCTGCGGACAGTGGGCGATCCCCACCCCGCAGCGGGCCAGGGTTTCGATGTCGCCGTCGTCCAGGTGCACGCAGTGCGCCGCCAGCGTCGGCCGGTCAAAAAGGCCCAGGCTGTCAAGGTGGGCGACCGGCGACCTGCCGTAGCGCTTCCGGACCTCATCGTCCTCGGCGCGCGTCTCGGCGACATGAATGTGCAGGCCGACGCCGAGGGCGGCCGCCTTCTCCATTACCTTCCGCAGGTAGTCCGGCGGGCAGGTGTAGGGGGCATGCGGCCCGAGGGCGCACGTTATCCGGCCGTCCCCCCCTCCGTGCCAGGCGCGGACGAAGGCGATGTTCTCGGCCAGGGCCTCTTCGCCGTTGGGGGCCGAGCCGATCAGGCCGCGCGACAGGAAGGCGCGCATCCCGCTCTCGGCCACGGCGCGCGCCACGTCATCCATAAAGAAGTACATGTCGGCGAAGGTGGTGGTGCCCCCGCGGATCATCTCCGCGCAAGCCAGGAGGGTTCCCCAGTAAACATCCTCGCCGGTCAACCGCGCCTCGGCGGGCCAGATCTTCTCCGTGAGCCAGGGCATCAGCGGCATGTCGTCCGCATAGCCCCGGAACAGGACCATCGCCGCATGTGTATGCGCATTAACGAGGCCTGGGGTGGCCAACATCCCGGCGGCCTCGATGACCTCGTCCGGTACGAAGCCGGCGGGTGAGGAACCCGCAGGACCCACGGCCAGGATCTCCCCACCGGCGATGGCGATCTCACCCCCATAGATCACGTTCCCGTCAGCCGACGGGAGAATCGTCATTCCCCGTAGCAAAAGGTTCATGCTCTACCCGTCCTCCCATCCTGCTGTCCATAGGCGGTGATATAAAAATGTCGCAGGGACTCGGTCTCCCGCGGCCCCAGAACGACGGGCCCGCCCACCAGCCGCGCCATAAGGTAGACGCCGGCCGCCCGCTCCACCACACGACACACCTGCAGGGCCTCGGAGACACTACGCCCCACGCCGACAACTCCGTGGTTGGCGAGCAGGACGGCATTGACCCCCGCCAGGGCGCGCACCGCACTCTGGGCCAGCGCCTCGCTCCCCGCCGGGGCGTAATCCGCCACGGCCACCGGCCCGCCCACCACCTGGGCCACTTCCTCCAGGATCACCGGTAACGGAACGCGCGCCACGGCCAGGGCGCAGGCGTTCGGTGAATGGGTGTGGACGATGGCCTCCACGTCGGGGCGCGCACGGTAGATACCCAGATGCATGGGCAGCTCCGTGGACGGCTTAAGGTCGCCCTCGATCACTCTCCCGTCCATGCCTACCACGACCATGTCTTGCGGGCGCAGGCGGGCGTAGTCCAGGCCGCTCGGGGTTATGACCAGGACGTCGTCCTTAGGTACGCGGGCGGAGATGTTGCCCCAGGAGCCGGTGACAAGCCCGCCGTCCAGCATCTGCTTCCCCGCGCGCGCGACCTGTTCCCGGGCCTTTTCGATCAGCAGGCTCACGCCTCGCCGTCCTCCCCGCCCCCGCTGCCGCGGAGGTAGGCCTCCTGCTCGTCGCTCAGCCGGTCAATGGTTATCCCCAGGGCGGATAGCTTCATCTCGGCCACGCGCCGGTCGAAGTCCGCCGGGACGCGGTAGACCCGCCTTTCCATTTCCCGGTGGTGCTCGCGGATGTGGACCGCGGACAGGACCTGAAGGGCGAAGGACAGGTCCATTATCTCGGCCGGGTGACCGTCCCCGGCGGCCAGGTTCACGAGACGGCCCTCGGCCAGGACGTAGATCCGCCGTCCGTCGGCCAGGGTGAACTCCTCGATATTCTGCCTTACGGTCCGCCTGGTCACGCTGAGGGCCTCCAGGTCCGGCAGGCTGATCTCGACGTTGAAATGGCCGGCGTTGGCCAGGATCGCCCGGTCTTTCATGGCCAGGAAATGTTCCCGGCGCAGGACGTCCCGGCAGCCGGTGGCGGTCACGAAGATGTCTCCTTCGCCGGCGGCCTGCTCGCCGGACATCACCCGGTAGCCGTCCATGTGCGCCTCGATGGCGCGTATCGGGTCGACCTCGGTGACAATGACGTTTGCCCCGAGCCCGCGGGCGCGCAAGGCGATACCCCGCCCGACCCAGCCATAGCCGTGGACAACGACGGTCTTGCCGGCCACCAGCAGGTTAGTGGTACGCATAATGCCGGACCAGGCCGATTCCCCGGTACCGTAACGGTTATCAAAGAGGAACTTGCAGTAGGCGTCGTTCACGGCCAGCATGGGAAAAAGCAGCCGCCCCTCCCGCTCCAGAGCGCGCAGGCGGAGGACGCCAGTCGTCGTCTCCTCGGCTCCCCCCCAGACACCGGAGGCAAGGTCCCTGCGGGTGGTGTGCAGCAAATGGACCAGGTCGCCGCCGTCGTCAATTACGATCTGGGGCCCGAAGTCCAGGGCGCCTTCCAGGTGCCGGCGATACTCGTCGGGGGTGGCGTTGTGCCAGGCGTACACGCTGATACCGGCCGCCACCAGGGCCGCAGCTATATCGTCCTGGGTGGAGAGGGGGTTGGAACCGGTGACCGCCATATCCGCCCCGGCCGTCGCCAGGACTTCGGCCAGGTAGGCCGTCTTGGCCTCCAGGTGGATACTCAGCGAAACACGGACCCCCGCCAGCGGCCGCGTCCGGGCGAACTCGGCGTGGATCGCCCTCAGAACCGGCATGTGCTCCCGCACCCAGTCGATCTTTTGCCGCCCGGAATCCGCCAGGGCGGGGTCACGGATTTCATACTTCAAAACCGGGAAAGCCTCCTTATTCGCTTCTTATCGCCGGCCATCCGGCACTTGTGGAAAGGGAGCCGGCCAGAGCCGGCGCCTGCTGTCAGGAACCTCTATTCCCGGAACATACCCGGGCCAGGTTTGCGGTATAGGGCGGGTAGATAACCCCGGCCTCGGTAATGATCGCCGTGATCAGCCCGTGGGGAGTGACGTCAAAGGCCGGGTTCCAGACCTTGACCCCTTCGGGGGCGATCCGCCGCCCCTGGAAGTGGGTCAGCTCGGCCTGGTCACGCTCCTCGATGGGGATGGCCGCCCCGTCCGAAATGGAAAAGTCGACGGTCGATACGGGGGCGGCGACATAGAAGGGCACCTTGTGCGCCCGGGCCAGCACGGCCACCCCGTATGTGCCGATCTTGTTGGCCGTGTCCCCGTTGGCGGCGATGCGGTCAGCGCCTACGACCACCAGGTCGATCCCCTCGCGGGCCATCAGGTAGCCGGCCATGCTGTCGGCGATAAGGACCACGGGAATGCCGTCCGCCATCAGTTCCAGGCTGGTCAGCCGGGCCCCCTGCAGGAAGGGGCGGGTCTCGTCGGCGAACACCGTCACCTTCTTGCCGGCCTCGTATGCCGCCCGGATCACTCCGAGAGCGGTCCCGTAACCCGCCGTGGCCAGCGCGCCGGCGTTGCAGTGGGTCAGGATGCGCGCCCCGTCCGGAACCAGAACCTGCCCGTGGGCCCCGATCCGCCGGTTGATTTCAACGTCCTCATGAAGGACGGCATGGGCCTCTTCGAGAAGAGCCCGCCGCAGGGCCGGCACATCTCCCGGCTCACGCACCGCGCGGTCAATCAAGCGGTCCACCGCCCAGCGCAGGTTGACGGCGGTCGGGCGGCTGGCGGTCAGCAACCGGCCGACATCCCGCAGGCCCGCCAGGAAGGTTTCCCGGTCGGCGGCATCGAGGCCGTTCGCCCCGAGCGCCATCCCGTAGGCCGAGGCCGCCCCGATGGCCGGCGCACCCCGGACCTTCATCTCGCTGATGGCCCGCGCCACATCCTCCGCCGTGGCGCAGGCGACATATTCAACCTCGGCGGGCAGGCGCGTCTGGTCCAGCAGGTATAGCCGGCCGTCCCGCCAGTACATCGTTTCCACCGTTGAACCCACTCTCCCCGTCTTTGCCCCGTTCAGCCCGCGGCCCTTTGCCGGGCCATCCCTACTTCTCCCCGCCCACCGGGCCGCTGACCGCCCACTGGCAGGCGCAGGTGTGATCATCCTTGATCCAGACGACCGCCTGCATGATCAGCTTGCGGAGGTTCTCGGCGTTCAGGGCCATAACCTCCACGACCTCCTGGTGGGTCAGGCGTGCGGGGGCAATGCCGGCGGCGAAGTTGGTGACCATGGCGACCGTGGCGTAGCATATTTCGGCTTCGCGCGCCAGCACGACCTCCGGCACGCCGGTCATCCCCACCAGGTCACCGCCCAGCTGCCGGATCATGTTGATCTCGGCCGGCGTTTCAAAGCGCGGCCCCTCGGTGCAGGCGTACGTCCCCCCGGAATGGGCCGGCAGGCGAAGGTGCCAGGCCGCGCGGCCCAGTATCTCACGCAGTTCCGGGCAGTAGGGCTCCGTCATGTCGATGTGTACAACGCCGTTGTCCCCGCCGTCAAAAAAGGTCGCCTTGCGGCACTTGGTGAAATCAAGGAACTGGTTCACAAACACAAACTCCCCGGGCTTCATGGCCGGGTTAAGGGAGCCCACGGCGGCGGTGGCGATAACGCAGCGCACCCCCAGCCGGCGCAGGGCGTCGATGTTCGCCCGGTAATTGACACGGTGCGGCGGCACCGAGTGCCCGCTCCCGTGCCGGGCCAGGAAGGCCACCTCGCGGTCGCGGTAGCGCCCTACCTTAAGCCCGACGTCCCCGTAAGGGGTGGTAACCGTTTCGTCGTGGGCCTCGCTAAGAATATCGGGGTTGTAGACCCCGGTCCCTCCAATGATGGCGATCTTGGGTGCCAAGGTGCGGCCTCCTTCCAGGTTACGGTTAGAATGTAGCCCCTCCTCTGCTGGTATTCGTCCTCTTGCCCGATATTTCCTTTGCCCGGCAGCCAAAAGGGATCGGCGCAAAAAGGCCCGGGAGTGCACCCGGGCGGCCTGTACCAATTCACTGCTGAAAGCGCCGGCTATTCAAACAGGGCCTCGACGAACTCGCGCGGATCGAACTCCGCCAGATCCTCGATCCGCTCCCCGGTACCGACCAGCTTCACGGGGATGCCCAGGCCGCGCTTGATGGCCACGACTATCCCGCCCTTGGCCGTCCCGTCCAGCTTGGTCAGCACGATCCCGGTTACGCCCACGGCCTGGCCGAACATCTCGGCCTGGTTTACGGCGTTGTGGCCGGTTGTGGCGTCAAGCACCAACAGCACCTCTTGAGGCTGGTCCGGAAGCTCGCGGTCCACGACACGGCGAACCTTCTTCAGTTCATCCATGAGGTTGACCTTGGTGTGCAGCCGCCCTGCCGTGTCGACGATCACGACATCGTACTTGCGCGCCTTCGCAGCCTGGACGGCGTCGTAAACGACGGCGGCGGGGTCGGCCCCCTCCCGGTGTTTGACGACCTCCACCCCGGCCCGCCGGCCCCAGACCTCCAGCTGTTCGATGGCCGCCGCCCGAAAGGTGTCGGCGGCCGCCAGGAGCACCTTGTGACCGTCCAGCTTCAACTTGTAGGCCAGCTTGCCGATGGTGGTCGTCTTGCCCGTCCCGTTGACCCCGACGACCATGATTACGGTTGGCGGCGGACCGCCGAGGTTGAGGGCCGCCGGCCCCTCCCCGCCCAAAAGGGCTCCGATCTGTTCTTTGAGCAGGGGGCGAACTTTCGTCGGGTCGTCTGAACGGCGCTCCTTCATCGCCTGCCGCAGGTTTTCAACAAGTTCCAGCGCCGTGGACACTCCCACGTCCGACTGGATAAGGACATCCTCCAGCTCTTCGTAAAAACTCTCGTCGACGGTCGTGCGGCCGTAGACGACACCCTCGACCTTTTCGGTCAGGGCCTGGCGGGTCTTGGTCAGGGTCTGTTTCAAGCGGTTAAAGAGACCCACGGCACATTCTCCTTCAACGCGGAATCTTCTTAATGATGTAACAGCTGTTGGAGGGCCTGACGGGCAGCGTACTGCTCGGCTTCCTTTTTGGTCCGTCCGCTGCCCTCACCCAGGATCCGGCCCCGGTAAAGGACGCCGGCGGTAAAGACCTTATTGTGGTCCGGCCCTTCCTCACGCACAATCACGTAGCGGATGGGATCGGGCGACTGGCGCTGCAAGTATTCCTGCAGCTGTGTCTTGTAGTCGTTCTCCGCCTTCCCCGCGACAGCGTCGCCCACCAGGGGTCCCAGGTAGTGCAACACGAACTGGCGCGTTACCTCCAGCCCCCGATCAAGGTACATCGCCCCGAGGAAGGCCTCGAACGCGTCGGCCAGGACTGAGGCGCGTTCCCTGCCGCCGGACAGTTCCTCCCCGCGCCCCATGCGTAACGCCTCCCCCAGCCCCAGCCGCCGAGCCACCCGAGCCAAAGCGGGCTCACAAACCACGGCCGCGCGGAGCTTGGTAAGCTCTCCTTCGCTGCTCCGGGGGAGCAAACGGAAAAGGTGTTCGCTGATGATGATCTCCAGCACGGCGTCCCCGAGGAATTCAAGGCGCTGGTTATGGGGCGCTTCGGGGTGTTCAAAGCTATAGGAGCTGTGGGTCAGCGCCTCCCCCAACAGCTCCCGGTTGTTCCAGAAGATCCCTATACTCGCCTGAAGGGTGTCCAGGTCGAGCACTCATCCTTCACGCTCCTCGGTATCCTCAAAACGCCTGAAACAGAGAGTCGCGTTATGTCCGCCGAAACCGAACCCGTTGGAAAGGGCGACCCGCACATCCGCCTTTCGCGCCGTGTTCGGCACATAGTCCAGGTCGCATTCCGGGTCGGAGTTTTCATAATTGATGGTCGGAGGAATAATGCCGTGGCGGATCGCCTGGGCGCAAACCACCGCCTCCAGCGCCCCCGCCGCGCCCAGCAGGTGCCCGGTCATGGACTTCGTCGAGCTTATGGCCACGCGGGATGCCGCCGCCCCGAAGGCGCGTTTAATACCTACCGTTTCGGCGATGTCGCCCAGCGGGGTTGAAGTTCCGTGGGCGTTTATGTAGTCCACCTCGTCGGGCGCCACCCCGGCGTCGGCCATAGCCCGCAGCATCGCCAACGCCGCCCCACGGCCCTCGGGTTCGGGAGCCGTCATATGATAGGCGTCGCAACTCAGGCCGTAACCGGCGACCTCGGCATAGATACGCGCCCCCCGGCGCCGGGCGTGTTCCTCGCTCTCCAGAATAAGGATGGCCGCGCCCTCGGCCATGACAAAGCCGTCCCGCCCGGCGTCGAACGGACGGGAAGCCCGGGCGGGCTCCTCGTTACGGGTGGAAAGGGCCTTCATTGAACAGAAGCCGGCGAGGGCCAGGGGCGTGATGGCCGCCTCGGCCCCTCCGGTAATGACTACGTCGACCTCACCGTACATGATGGCCCGCATGGCGTCGCCGATCGCGTTGTTGCTGGAGGCGCAGGCGGTGACCAGGGTGACGTTGGGCCCGTACAAACCGTGGGCCAGGGCGATCTGGCCGGCGGCCATGTTCCCGATCATCATCGGCACGAAGAAGGGGCTGACGCGCCCCGGCCCCTTCTCGTATAACACGCGGGCCTGTTCCTCCAGGGTCGCGATACCACCGATCCCCGAGCCGAGGATCACCCCCACGCGCTCCCGGTCCTCCTCGTCCAGGTCGAGGCCGGCGTCGGCCATCGCCAGCGACGTGGCGCCCAACGCGAACTGTGTAAAACGGTCCATGCGCCGGGCTTCTTTCCGGTCCATGTAAAGGGTCGGGTCGAAATCAGGCACCTCTCCGGCGATCTGGGTGCGGAATCCTGAGGCATCGAAGCGCGTAATGCGGCGAATACCCGATTCCCCCCGGACAAGAGCGGACCAGAAGCCATCCAGTTCATTGCCCAGGGGCGAGATAACGCCCACTCCCGTAATGACGACCCGTCCCCCCATGTCTACCTCCCGGCCTGCTTTACTGGCGTTCTTGAATATACTTAATGGCGTCCCCAACGGTACGGATCTTCTCGGCGTCGTCGTCCGGGATCTCCATGTCGAAGGCCTCCTCAAACGCCATCACCAGTTCCACAAGATCGAGCGAGTCGGCCCCGAGGTCGTCAACAAAAGAAGCTTCCATCGTTACCTCGTCTTCATCGACGCCCAATTGTTCGACAATGATTCCTTTTACTTTGTCAAAAGTGGACATTACCGTTTCACCCCCCGGTTTACAAGCTTATATAGCCATGCCGCCGTCAACGGCAATGACTTGCCCTGTGATATAACCGGCACCCTCGCTCGCCAGAAAGGTCACCAGTGACGCCACGTCCTCGGGCTTGCCGAAACGGCCGAGCGGGATCTCGCGCAACATCCGCTCCCGCACCTCGGGCCCCAGACTCTCAGTCATATCGGTGACGATGAACCCCGGAGCCACGGCGTTAACCGTGATGTTCCGGGAGCCCAGCTCCTTCGCCAGGGACTTGGTGAGACCGATCAGGCCCGCCTTCGCGGCGGCGTAATTGGCCTGCCCGGCGTTCCCCCGCAGGCCGATGACCGAACTGATATTAATGATGCGGCCGGCACGCGCCTTCAAAAAGTAGCGCAGGCTCGCCTTGACCATATTGAAGGCTCCCGTCAGGTTTACCGCCAGGACGCGCTCCCAGTCCTCATCCTTCATCCGTAAAAGGAGGTTATCACGCGTAATGCCGGCATTATTCACCAGGACATCCAGGCGTCCGAAGGCCTGCACGGCCGCTTCCACCAGGCCGGTCGCCGCGGCGGAGTCGCTGATGTCGGCCTGGTGCATGAGCGCCCGCCGCCCCGCGGCGCGCACCGCATCGGCCACCTCTCCGGCCGTCTCCGGTCGGCTGGCGTAGTTGACGACCACATCAGCCCCCTGCGCCGCCAAAGCCAGGGCGATGGCGCGTCCAATGCCGCGCGAAGCCCCGGTGACAATGGCAACCCTGCCGTCAAGCAACATTTTAGCCAACCTCCCCTAGGCGCGCAACCACTTTTTCCAGCGACTCCTCGTCCTCGACGTTCAGCGCGACCACCTCGCGGTCGGCGATCTTCTTCAACAGCCCGGTCAGGACACGCCCGGGCCCGACCTCGACAAAGACCCGCGCCCCGTCGCTGAGAAGCCTCCGGATGCCGTCCTCCCATAGGACCGGGCTGTACACCTGCCGCACCAGGGCGGCGCGCACCGCCTCGGCGGTCTCCAGGTAGTCGGCGCTGACGTTGCCCACCACCGGCAGGGACGGAGCGTTGAGCCGGACCTGCTGCAACACCTGGGCCAGCTTTTCCCCGGCCGGGCGCATCAGGGAGGAATGGAACGGTCCCGAAACAGCCAGCATTACGCTGCGGCGCGCCCCGGCCTGTCTCGCCAGGGCGACCGCCTGTTCCAGGGCCGTGGTCTGGCCCGCGAGGACCACCTGGCCGGGGCAATTGAAGTTCGCCACCTCAATCACCCCGTGGGCCGATGCGGCCCGGACGACCTCCGCCACCTGTTCCCGGTCCAGCCCGAGGACGGCCAGCATGCCCCCGCTGCCCAGGGGAACCGCTTCCTGCATATACTGCCCGCGCCGGCGGACAAGTTGTACCGCATCCGTGAAAGACAGGGCCCGTGCCGCCACCAGTGCGGCATACTCCCCGAGACTGTGCCCGGCGACAGCGTCGGGCCGTACGCCCCGCGCCTCCAGGGCGCGCAGGCAGGCGATGCTGCTCGTCAAGACAGCCGGCTGGGTATTGACCGTCTTGTTCAGCTCTTCCCGCGGCCCGTTAAAGCAAAGTTCGGAAATAGGCATCCCCAGAGCGGCATCCGCGGCAGCGAAGACGGCCCGCGCTTCCGGAACGGCTTGGGCGAGCCCCTTGCCCATGCCGACGAACTGCGACCCCTGGCCGGGGAACAAAAAGACGGCCTTCATCGTTCTTCCCCGCCGTACCGCCCAAGGCGCCGCATAACCTCCGCGGCCTCGGCGATGATGTCACGAATGATATCCTTCGCCGGTTTCACTTCCGTTACAAGCCCGGCGATCTGCCCGGACATTACGGAACCGTACTCCACGTCGCCCTCCACCATGGCCGCCCGCAGCCGCCCGGTGCCGAGCTTCTCCAACTCCTCCGGGGGAGCGCAGCTCGCTTCCAGCGCTTCAAACTGCCGGGTGAGCTTGTTATACAGGCAGCGGACGGGATGGCCGGTGGGACGGCCGGTGACCACCGTGTCCCGGTCCCGCGCCTTGACAATGGCCGCCTTTACGTTCGGGTGCACGGTGCACTCTTCGGCGCACACAAACCGGGTACCCATTTGCACGCCGACCGCCCCGAGGGCGAAGGCGGCCGCCATCCCACGCCCGTCGCCGATGCCGCCGGCGGCGATCACCGGGATGGATACGGCGTTTACCACCTGGGGCACCAGCGCCATGGTCGTGACTTCCCCTATATGCCCCCCGGACTCCATCCCTTCAGCGATCAGGGCATCGACGCCGGTGCGCTCCAGCCTTTTCGCCAGCGCCACCGACGCCACCACAGGGATGACGCGGGTCCCGGCCGCCTGCAGCGCCGGGACATGCTTCCCGGGGTTACCGGCGCCGGTAGTGACCACGGCTACGCGTTCCTCCAAAACGACGCGCAGTACGTCCTCGGCGAAAGGCGAGAGCAGCATGACATTTACGCCGAAGGGCTTGTCCGTTAGTGACTTCGCCAGGCGGATCTGTTCCCTCGCCCAATCCGGAGGGGCGTTGCCGGTCCCGATGATGCCCAGACCGCCCGCCTCGGAGACGGCGGCCGCCAGCCGTGCCTCGGAAACCCACGCCATGCCTCCTTGCAGGATGGGGTATTCGATGCCCAGCAACTCACACAGTCTGGTCCGGATCAAACCGGCCCCCTCCTTCCGTTCCTGTTTCTTTCCCCGTACCGGTCCATTCCATGGCTATGGCGGCCCAGGTCAGGCCGGCGCCGAAGGCGACCATTACCACCAGGTCACCCGGGCTGACGCGTCCGTCCCTGACGGCCTCCTCAAGGGCCAGGGGAATGGACGCGGCGGAGGTATTGCCGTAACGGTCGACATTGACCACGACCTGCTCCGGGGCGAGACCCAGACGCTTGGCGGCCGCCTCAATGATCCGTACGTTGGCCTGATGGGGGATCAGAATATCGAGCTCTCCTTCCGACCGTCCCGCCGCGGCCAGCACCTCCCGCGTCGCCTCGGGAATGACGCGCACGGCGAACTTGAAGACATCCCGGCCGTTCATCTGAAGGTAGTGCAACCCCCGTTCAACGCTCTCCAGGCTGGCCGGGAGCCGCGACCCGCCGGCGGGTAGCTGCAAAAGGCCGGCGCCCGCGCCGTCGGCGCCCAGCCGCGCCGCAAGGAGCCCTCCCCGGGCCACCGGGGCGACGACGGCCGCCCCGGCGCCGTCCCCAAAGAGGACACAAGTGCTGCGATCCTTCCAATTGGTGATGCGGGAAAGTGTTTCCGAACCGACGACCAGTACCCGGTCACAGGAGCCGGCAGCCACGAATTCCCGGGCTACCGCCAGGCCGTAGATGAAGCCCGAACAGCCGGCGGCCAGGTCGAAGGCCCCGGCCCGTTTCGCCCCGAGGCGGTCCTGGGTCAGGCAGGCGGTCGCCGGGAAAATGGTGTCGGGGGTAGCGGTCGCGACGATAACGAGATCGATATCCGCCGCCGCGAGCCCGGCGTCCGCAAGGGCCCGCCGGGCGGCCTCCAGACCGAGGTCCGAGGTCGCCTCATCGGGGGCCGCGATACGCCTCTCGACGATGCCGGTCCGTTCCCGGATCCACTCGTCGCTGGTATCCACCATCCGTTCCAGGTCGTGGTTGGTCAATACGCGTGCCGGGGCGTATGTCCCCAGGCCGATAATCCCCGCGCGCCGCACCTCAGGCATGGGCGTTGATCGCCCCCTCAGCCTCGATATCGGCCAGCCCGGCGGCGATGGCACTGACCAGTCCGTTCTCGGCGGCCTCCTTGGCGACCCGGACGGCGTTGGTAATCGCCTTCGCCCGTGAACTGCCATGGGCGACGATGGCTACACCGTTCACCCCCAGGAGGGGAACGCCGCCGTACTCATTGTAGTCAAACTGCTGCCGCAATTCCTTTAGCGTCGTCAGAGCGGCAAGGGTCGTGACCTTGGCCAGCAGGTTTTTTTCAACGTGCCTCTGTAGAAAACGTTCCAGGAACATGGCCAGACCCTCACCGGTCTTCAGGACCACGTTCCCGATAAAGCCGTCACAGACCACGACATCGACACCGCCGTGGAAGAAATCCCGGCCCTCAACGTTGCCGATGAAGTTCAGGGGAGCGGACTCCAGGAGTGGGTACGCGGCCAGCGTCAATTCGTTGCCCTTCGTACGCTCCTCGCCGATGCTTAGGAGCCCGACCCGGGGCTTTTTGATTCCCAGGAGCTTCTCCGCGTAGGCGGCACCCATAACCGCAAACTGCACCAGGTGGTGAGGTTTGCAGTCCACGTTCGCCCCCACGTCGAGGATTACCGTGCGCCCCCGGTCGTTCGGGAAAAGGCTGACCAGCGCCGGGCGTTCGATCCCGGCCACCCGGCCGAGGCCAAGAAGAGCGGCCGCCATCAAGGCCCCGGTGTTCCCCGCCGAGACCACGGCGTCCGCCTGCCCGTCCCGCACCAATTCCACGGCGCGCACGACCGAGGCGTCCCGTTTGCGGCGCACGGCCTGTGCCGGGTGCTCACCCATCTCGATGACCTGGCCGGCCTGCACGATGCGCACCGTACCGCCCTGTCCGCTCAGGGCGCGCTTAATCCTTGTTTCGTCCCCTACCAGGGTCACGTCCACACCGAACTCTTTCGCCGCCGCCTCGGCGCCGGCGACTATTTCGCCCGGGGCATAGTCCCCTCCCATGGCATCCAGGGCAATGCGCAACTATGGAACCTCCTGTGGTAAAAGCTCAAAAAATTCTAACTGAGAGTATAACCGAGCTGGTAGAGAAATGCAACAAGGACAAAAAAATAAGCTTTTGGCGAGCCAAAAGCTTATTTTCCATCATTTATCACTTTTTTCGCCTTATAATACCCACATTCGGGGCAAGCGTGATGGGGCATTATCAGGGCCCGGCACTGCGGGCAATGTATCATGCTCGGTGCGGCGAGCCGCATCACCTGCGCACGGCGCAACCGCTTACGTTGCTTCGAGGTCCGCCTCTTTGGGACACCCATTCATTACACCCCCTTTTCTGCGTTTTTTAAAACCGCAGCCAATTTCGCCAGGCGGGGGTCGATATCCTCCCCCGGGCAGGCGCAGGGTCCTTCATTAAGGAGTTTGCCGCACTTCGGGCAGAGCCCCCGGCAATCCTCGCGGCATAGGGGCCGCATCGGCAGGGCCAGGAGCACCGCCTCCCGCAGCCTCTCATCCAGCACCAGCCGTTCGCCGTCCGGCAGGGTTTCCTCGTCGGCATCCTTTGCCGTCCCCTGGCGGTATTTTTCGACTAAGGCGGCGCGGAAGGGGTGGCGGAATTTACCCAGGCAGCGTCCACAGCGGAGTACGGCCTCGCCATCCACGGTACCCTCCAGCCAATAGACGCCTCCAAGGTACGTGACCTGCAAATCCACCCGTACCGGGTCCGGAACCAGTGGTTCTTCCTCGCCCTCGTCCGGGTGACGCAGAGATTCCAGTATCCCCGTCATCGTCAAATGAAGCGGTTGACCCGGGTGCTCACGCAGGGCAGACAGATCGACCTGGAACACAAACCCACCCCGATTCAACATTTGTCATTATAGCCGGCGGGCCGGCCGCTGTCAACAAGGCCTAGGTCTAAAAGCCCCGCCACGGCTAATACACTGATCATAAACCAAGAAAAGGACAAGGGGTTTAATGCGCTTCGCAGGACGGACGCTTTTTGCCTTCGGCGCCCTCGTCTTCGTATCGGCCATGGTTCTGAGCCCCCGGACCGTCTTCGAGGGAGCCACCCTCGGGCTTCAAACCTGGTGGAATATTGTTTTTCCGTCCCTGCTGCCGTTCTTTATCATCTCCGAGCTGTTACTCGGCCTCGGGGTGGTGCGCCTGCTCGGCGTCCTGCTCGAGCCGGTCATGCGGCCTCTTTTCCACCTGCCGGGGGCGGCGTCTTTCGCCGTCGCCGTCGGCTACAGCTCCGGCTACCCCATCGGCGGCGCGGTAACCGCCCGCCTTCGGGCGGAGGGGCTCGTGACACGGGCGGAAGCGGAACACCTGGTGGCCTTCACAAACAACGCCAGCCCGCTGTTCGTGCTGGTCGCCGTGGCCGTGGGGATGTTCAATCAACCCGCCGTCGGTCCCTTCATCCTCAGTGTCCATTACCTGACAAACCTGTTGCTCGGCCTTCTTCTGCGCTTCTACGCCCCGGCGGGGCGAAGCCGGGTCGCCTTCGCCCGCGGCATTTGGCGCCATGCCTGGCGGGGCTTCCTCGAAACAGAAGGGTGTCCGCCGGGACAAATCCTGGGAGAGGCCGTTCGCAGTTCGGTGCAGAAGCTTATGGTTATCGGCGGCTACATTATCTTCTTCGCCGTCGCCATCCGCCTCCTGGCCCATTACGGAGTCCTTGGGCTCCTGGCCCGCCTCCTGGGCACGGCTCTGGCCCCCTTCGGCCTGGACCCGGGACTCTTTGAGCCGATCGTCGCCGGTTGCCTGGAAATGACGCTGGGCACGAAGCTGGCGGCCGAGGCGCCGGTTCCCCTGCTCCATAAGCTGGTGGCCGTCCAGCTCATCCTGGCCTGGAGCGGCCTGTCCATCCAGGCCCAGATGGCGGCCTTTACCGCCGGCACCGATATCCGCCTGCGCCTCTACCTTGTCAGCCGCATCGGTCACGCCGCGCTGGCCGCCCTGGTCACCTGCCTGCTCTTCCCCCTGTGGGAGCCGGTGGCTCCCGCAGCCGTCGTCCCAGCAGCCGGTCCTCATCTTCCGTCCTGGGCAGAACTCCTATGGGTCTCAACGGCGCACGCCCTCATCCAGCCCCTCTTTCTGGCCAGCCTCGGCCTGGCCACCGCCTGCCTGCGGCGGTTACTGCATGGCCTTTAGCTCGTTCCGCCCGGCCTCGACTTCCTTAAGAAGCCTGTCCAGCCTGGACTCGAGCTTGGCAAGGATATCATCCGCGTAATCCCTTGCGCCCAGGCGCATCTCACGGGCCATCTGCTCCGCCTTCTTTAAAAGATCGTCCGCCATCTCCTTCGCCTCGCGCACGATCTCACTCTCCTCGGCCTGGCGGGTGATCTCCTTCCGGGCCTCTTCCAAAAGTCTTTCGGCCTCCTGCCTGGACTCGGCAAGCACCTTCTCGCGCTCCTGGACGACCCATTTCGCCTTCCGTACCTCGTCGGGCAGCAAGGTGCGTATACGGTCCAGGAAATCCAGAACCTTCTCCTCGTCCACGAGCACCTTCTTGGTCATGGGTACGCGGGAACAGCTTTGGATAAACTCCTCCAGTTCATTCAGGACCGACAGCAGCTCCATCCTAATAACCCCCTTGTTCGGTATATGCGGCAAACTTCGCGCGCAACAGTTTCTCAACCAGCGGCGGCACCATGTCGTCCAGGCGTCCGCCGTAGGAAGCCACTTCTTTAACGGCGCTGGAGCTGATAAACGAGTACCTGGCCTCCGTCATTAAGAAAACAGTCTCTATCTCGGGCGCCAGTTTTTTGTTGGTCAGGGCCATGGTAAACTCGTTTTCAAAATCAGACACGGCCCGCAGGCCCCTGATAATGGCCCGTGCCCCGTGGGCGCGGGCGTACCGGACCGTCAGGTCCCGATAGGAATCGACCGTAACGTTGTCCCATCCGGCCAGAACCTGCCGGAGCATCTCCAGCCGCTCGGCCACCGTAAAACACGCGACCTTCGCCCGGTTCTCGGAGACGGCCACGATCAAATGGTCGAAGAGCTGCGCCGCCCGCTGCACGATATCGAGATGGCCGCATGTCACGGGATCGAAACTCCCCGGGTACACCGCAATGCGCAATGTCAATGAACCCCTTCCTCTCCGCTGTTCTCGAGACGGCGGTAAAACGAGAGTGTCGTATCCCCGTAACGCTCACGCCGCCAGAGGGCAAGGCCCGCGATTTCGGCGGGCGGCAGGTGGGTGCGGTCAGACTCGGCCACCGCCATCCCCCCGGGAGCCAACAGGTTATATTGACAGAGAGCCCGTAAGGCGGCGTCTTCAAGCCCCCGGCGATAGGGCGGATCGATGAAGACCAGGTCAAAAGATTCGCCCCCGGCGGCCAGATCGGCCAGCGCACGCTCGAAGGAGTTCCGGTAGACCTCCGCTTTCGGGCCGAGGCCGGTTGCGGACAGGTTGGCCTGCAACACCGCCGCCACGCGGGGGTTCGCTTCCACAAAAACGGCCCGCGCCGCGCCCCGGCTTAAGGCCTCCAATCCCACCGCGCCCGACCCGGCGAACAGGTCCAGAAAACGGCTGCCGGGCACCCACGGAGCCAGGATATTGAAAAGGGCTTCCCGAACGCGGTCGGAAGTGGGCCTTGCGCTGCCTTCCGGCGGCCCCTTCAGCCGCCGTCCTCGTGCCGAACCGCCGATAATCCGCAGCAATGCCACCTCACTACGCAAATTTAAAATTATTATAGCAGGCTTGTGCGGCAAAGAATAGCGCTACAGCCGGTATTAGCATCTTTATCCCCTAATTTCCGTCACCTGGACGGTATATCCCACAGCAGGAGGAACAATGCTAGCAGTGGTTAACTCTATGCGGGAGGTCCAAGGGGTTGAAATTTTGTGGAGTAACCACAGATCTGGCGCTTGAGGCCCATGCCGCCTTGCGTGCCCAGACGGGGGGAGAAATCCCGGGTGTGGCCGTCCGGCAGGAATCTTTTCCGCACGGGCAGGTAACGGTCGTTCAGATCCTGGATGACCGGGGTGCGCAGGCGATGGGCAAGCCCGTAGGGACATACGTGACCCTTGAAGCGCCAGCCATCCGCGAGACGAATCCCCAGGCCCACGCGGCTGTTGTCGAAGTCCTGGCGAAGCACCTGGGAACCTTGATCGACGTGCCGGAGCAAGCGAGCGTGTTGATCGTCGGCCTCGGCAACTGGAATGCCACACCCGACGCCCTTGGACCGAAGGTTGTGAACTACACCCTGGTGACCCGTCACCTTTTTGAGTTCGCCCCCCAGGCCGTACAGCCCGGGATGCGGCCCGTAAGCGCCATTGCTCCCGGGGTACTGGGCATAACAGGCCTCGAAACGGCGGAAGTCGTTCAGGGGATCGTCGAGAAGATGAAGCCGGCGCTTGTTATTGTAATCGATGCCCTGGCCGCCGGTTCCGTCGAGCGCATCGCTTCGTCCATTCAAGTGGCCAATACAGGTCTTAACCCGGGGTCGGGAATAGGCAATAAGCGCCGCGGCCTGACGAAGGAGACGCTGGGCGTTCCGGTGATTTCCATCGGCGTGCCGACGGTGGTGCACGCCGCCCTGATCGCCCGCGAGGCTATTAACCGGCTGTACCGGGCTTACCAGCGAGACGTGCCGGGGCAGGAGATCCTCGAGCCGATTATCAGCGACCTTTTGAAACCGTTCGGCGGGGCGCTCATGGTGACACCCAAGGAAATTGACGACCTGATCCGCAACTGCGCGAAGATCATCGCCGGAGCCCTGACGGCGGCCCTGCACCACGGGGTGACGGCCCGCCAGTATACGACTTATCTGCATTAAAAGAGCAGACGGGCGGCCGCCGTCTGCTCAGTAAAGCCGGTATCTTGCTCTAAGTTACACACCCTGGGTATTGAACGGTTCGGGCGGGGCAGCCTGGGTGACCTGGCCGATGTTGCCGCTCTGCAGCGCCTGCTCGGCGAAGGCCACCATCTTGCGGACCATGTTCCCGCCCACCTTACCGTTAATCCGGGACGGGAGGTCGCCCTTGTCCAGCTGGGCGTAGTTGCCAAGACCGATCTCGGCCGCAACCTCGTACTTCATCTGGTCCAGAGCCCTTCCGGCACCCGGTTGAATGGGAACGTTGGTTTGTCTCGCCATTTTTCCTTACAGCCTCCTTTGGTTTTTTAGTTTGTAGCCTAGTTGTAGTATGACCCCTATCCAACCCTTTATGTTAACACTTTTTAACGCCCTTTCGTCCCCTTACCTTTGGATCGTTCCTCTGTAACTGCCTTAATCTCTCAAAGTCAAGGCCGCTTTCGTACCCAAGCTCATAGTGGCAGTCACCGCCGGCCGGCACTATTGAAACTTCACCTATGTTACTTTTTTTGCTTTTGTTCGCCATTTTTCTGGCCTCCGTTTACGTTCTTCAATTTATTATGCATAAATAACGGCGACATAATGTCGCCATAAAATATTGCATTTTTGCGCCGTAAATGGTATATAGAGTAGAATCTTAACTTATGCCCAAACCTCGCAGAAACTCACCGAAACGGAGCTGCAGGGCGGTCCGCAGACCGGCGTGCACCGGGTCGGCCAGTTCCGGGTCGTGTTCCACCACCCACCGCGCCGCGGCCCTCATCCGCGCCGCCAGATCGAGGTCCCGCGGCAATTGGGCGGCCCGGAAAAGGGGCTGGCCGGATTGGCGCAGGCCGAGGAACTCACCCGGACCGCGAAGCTTCAGGTCGAATTCCGCGAGGGCGAAGCCGTCGGTTGTCCCGCAGACGGCTTCCAGGCGTGCGCGGGCCTCGGGGTTCCGGGCGCTGGATACCAGGAAGCACGAACCCGCCAGGCCCCCTCCCCGGCCCACCCGTCCGCGCAACTGGTGCAGTTGGGCCAGGCCGAAGCGCTCGGCGTCGTAGATGACGATCGTCGTGGCCCGAGGCACGTCGACGCCGACCTCAATGACGCTGGTCGATACCAGGACCTGGATTTCCCCGCGCCTGAACAGCTCCATGACCGCTTCCTTCTCGGCCGGCCGCATCCGGCCGTGCAGCAGGCCGACCCGCAAAGACCGCAAGGGACCGGCCGCCAATCGCCGTTCAAGGTCAACCGCCGCCTGGCTCTGCAGGTTTTCAGACTCTTCCACCAGGGGACAAACGACATAGGCCTGGCGGCCTTCCCCCGCCTCGGCCAGGACATGCCGCCAGACCCGTCCGATATCCCGCGGCCGAACCACCTCGGTCTGCACCGGCTTCCGGCCGGGGGGCATTTCGTCGATCACCGACAGGTCCAGGTCGCCGTACAGGGTAAGGGCCAGGGTCCGCGGGATGGGCGTGGCCGTCATCACCAGCACGTCGGCGGCCAGTCCCTTCTCCTGCAACCGGGCCCGCTGACGAACCCCGAACCGGTGCTGCTCATCGATAACCGCGAGCCCGAGGCGGGCAAAGCCTACCCCTTCCTGGATCAGGGCCTGGGTACCAACCACCACCCCGGCCTGCCCGCCGGCCACGGCCGCGAGCGCCGCGCGACGCTCGGCGGCCCTCATTCCGCCCGTCAGGAGATGAACCTCAATCCCCAGCGGATCAAGCATCTCCCTCAGGCGAAGGTAGTGCTGTTCCGCCAGGATCTCGGTCGGCGCCATCAGGCCCCCCTGAAACCCGCCCTCGACGGCTTTGACCAGCGCCAGGGCGGCGATAACGGTTTTGCCCGACCCGACGTCGCCCTGCAGCAGCCGCCTCATCGGTGCCGCCCGCTGCATGTCCCCGGAGATCTCGCGCCAAACCCGCTGTTGGGCGCCCGTGAGGCGGTACGGCAGGTCGGCCAGGAGCGCCGCCACCAGAGGGCCGTCGGGCCCATGCGGGGCGGGTTTTGTGCGCTGGGTGGCGCCGCGCCGTATAATGGCCAGCGCCGCCTGAAGCAGGAACATCTCCTCGGCCGCGAGGCTGCGCCGCGCCTCTTCTTTCTCCTCCCAGGATGACGGGAAGTGAATGGCCGCCAGGGCTTCGGCAATGGGCAACAGGCGGTGTGCCCGGCGCAACGGCCCCGGGAGCAGGTCGGCCAGCAAAGGAGCCCATTCGTCAAGGGCGGTGCGCACCATCTGGCGGATGACTTTCTGGGCCAGGTTTTCGGTCGCCGGGTAAACGGGGACTATGCGGCCGCTGTGCAGCCCGTCCGCACCGTTCTCCACCGCCTCGTGTTCAAGCACGTTAATCTCGTAACGGCCGAAGGCACGTTTCAACCGTCCGACGACGAAAAGCCGCATTCCGGGGCGGATCTGGCGCAGTATGTAGGGTTGGTTGAACCAGGTGGCGTAGAAGACGCCGTTCCCCCCGTCCAGGGCCAATTTGGTTATTATCAGGCCCCGGCGCGGCCGCAACTCCTGCCCACCGAGGACCACTCCGCCGGCGGTGACCGTCTCCCCTATGCGCTCCGGCACGAGGATGCCGGCGTGCGCCCGGCGGTCCTCGTAGCGCCGCGGGAGGTGGTAGAGGAGATCCCCCACCGAGGCGATCCCCAGGCGGGCCAGGAGTTCCGCCCGCCGCGGGCCCACGCCCTTGAGATATTGCACCGGGTGTGCAAAGGGGTCCCGTGCCGCCATCATAGCCTCCTGTCCGCGTGCCCGCCCCGCACCACCGGTACGGAACGGTTTATTCCTTGCTTCAAGTTTGACAGAGGAAACGCCCACCCCTGCCCGACATTACTTTATCAGGTAGAAAATTGACTCCAAGTCCAGATTTTGCTAAGCTACCTTTAGGACCGGGAAAGGTATTGGTATCGGGGCTCTCCTGCGATGGATATAAATATAACCTAAGATCCTTCATCGAGGTGGGCGTATAAATGCCGGCTGCAACCGTGGGACTGCCACGGGCAATGTCATACTACTATCTGTACCCCTATTTTAAGACCTTCTTCAAGCACCTCGACGTGGAGCTGGTCCTGTCTCCGCCGACAACGAAGAAGACCCTGGAAAAAATGGAGTGCTGTCCTACCGACGAGCCCTGTCTCGCCGTCAAACTCCTTTTCGCTCATGCGCGCGAGTTGATCGATCGGGGCGTGAACCGCCTGCTGGTGCCCTGCCTGGTCAGCCTGGAGCCGAAGAACTTCTGCTGTCCGAAGTTCATCGGCATCCCGTACATGGTCAAGAACGCCTTTCAGGATAAGTCCGAGGTCATCATACCCGAGATCGACCGCTTCCAGGGCCGGCGTGACTGGCAGGAGAGCTTCGTGCGCATCGGCTCTTCCTTCGGGGCCGGGCGCCGGCAGGTGCTCAAGGCTCTACACCATGCCCGGCAGGTACAGGAGCAGTATGAGCGGGCCTGCGTCGGCCGCGGGCTGACCACCCCCGAGGCCTTCGCCCTGTTCGAGGGCCGCCGGCCGCAAGGCGCAACCCGGGCGATGGGTGACGCGCTTCCCACCGTCGGCGTAATCGGCCACCCCTACATTCTTTACGACGCCTTCAGTATCGACATCCTTAAGCGGTTCCAGGAGTACGGACAGGTTCTCACGGCGGAAATGGTGCCCGCAGCCGAGGCCCGCCGCCAGGTCGCCCGGGTGGCGGAGGGCGAGCGGCTCTGGAGCTTCGAGGCCCAGATCCTCGGGGCCGCCCTTTATTACCTGGAACACCGGATGGTCGACAAGCTGGTCCTGGTGGGGTCCTTCGAATGCGGACCGGAGTCGGTCATCGAGTCCTACGTGGAGGCCGAAGCCGCCCGCCGGGGGGTGCCTTTCCTTCTCCTGACCATTGATGAACATACGGGTGAAGCCGGCCTGGTAACCCGCATCGAGGCCTTCATGGACGTCCAGCCCCTGCCGGCGTCCAGGCGGCCCGCCGCCGAACAACGTCCTGCTTCCGAGTTGCCGGGGCCGCGGCGGGAGCCTTTCGTCATCGGGCTGCCGACCATGGGCCACCTCGACGTCGCCATCCGCTCCGCGCTGAACGAGTGCGGCGTCGAAACTCTGAAGACACCCCATGCCAGCAAGGAAATCCTGGAACTGGGCAAAGTCCTCGCGCCGGAGTTCGTCTGCCTGCCCTTCACCATCACCCTCGGGCAGATGCGCTGGCTCTTGGACCACGGGGCGACAAACATCCTGATGGTGGGCGGCAAGGGCAAGTGCCGCCTGGGCTGGTACGCCCAGATCCAGGACCTTTTCCTGCGTCGCCTGGGCTACGATTTCAACATGCTCATCATCGACTCCCCCGTGCCCTTCCGCGAACGCTGGGCCGGGTTCCGGGAGGTCATCAAGCGCGCCACCAACGGCACCCCCTGGCTCAAGACCCTGCGCGCGCTCTATTTCGGCTATCACAAGATGGCGGCCATCGACGAGGCGGAACGGGTCCTGCACCGCCTGCGCGCCTTCGAGGCCGAACCGGGAACGGGCGACCGCCTCTTCAAGCAGTTTATCCGCAGAATCGAACAGGCTTCCCAGACCGCCGACGTCTGGCGGCTCAAGGATGATTTCCTCGCCGAGGCCGCCGCCGTACCGGTCGAAGAAACGGACCCGGTCCGGGTGCGGATCGTGGGCGAGATCTGGGTCGTCCTGGAGTCCTATGTCAACCTGCACCTGGAAGAAATGCTGGGCAAATCCCGTGACCCCCGGGTGTGGGTGGACCGTGAGATTTCGGCCACCACCTGGTTCCACCAGCACCTCTTCCCAACGCGGGAAGCGACCGAACGCAAGCAGCGCATTAAGGAGACCGCCGCCCGCTACCTGGGCGCCGAGGTCGGCGGCCACGGCCATGTCAGCGTGGGCCTGACGGCCCTGGCCCGGGAGGAGGGTATCGACGGCGTGGTGCACCTGATGCCCTTCACATGCATGCCCGAGATCGTCGCCCAGAACATCATGGTCCGTATTTCGCAGGACTACGACCTTCCCGTGCTGACCTTCATCATCACCGATCAGACCGGCGAAGCCGGGTTCGAAACCCGGGTGGAGGCCTTCCTCGACATCCTCAAAGACCGCCGGACGGCCGATCACGGGGTAGGTACTTCCGCCCTGCCAAACCTCGCCTTGACCTAAGGAGGAGGCTTCAAAGAATGCGCTATTACCTCGGTATTGACGTAGGCAGTGTCACCACCAAACTGGCCCTGATCGACAAGGACTTCAACCTTTATTTCAGTTCCTACATTCGGACCGAAGGGGGTCCGATCAAC
>JASEER010000024.1 GCA_030019475.1 Thermoanaerobacterales bacterium
GAAAATCATAGTCAGTTGAGCAGGCCGGGCTTCACACCTGTATTCCGGCACTTGGCCTCGGTCTTCCGAGGCCGGATCGAGGGGGAACTGCCAGGGTGAGGAAGTTCAGGTCCCTAAGAAAGTGCCGGCTCATTTTTTGAGTCTGTTAGGAGGTTTAATTCATCGTGGCCCTTACGCCGCTGGAAGTTCTTTGTCAGGCCCTGCCCGAAATGATGGCCATCGTCCTCTGCTGCCTGGCCCTTTTACGCCGGCCATGGACCATCCGCCCTTTGCTGATGGTGGCCATCCCCTTAACCTTCGCTGTCTGGGTCTTCCGTGCCATCGGTTTGCCTTTCGGTGTGCACACCATCCTCATCAGTGTCTTCCTGGCAGCGCTCCTCGTCCTGGTGTACCGGGTGAACCTGCGACAGGGATTGATCGCCGCCGTGCTGACGATTATGCTGGTGGCCGTCTTCGAGATCATCGGCGGGGGGATTATCCTAGTGAGCACGGGATGGACCTACCAGGACTTTGAAGCCAATCAACTGGTCCATATCCTGAGCGGCCTGCCACATGTTATTCTCCTTCTGGCCACCGCCCTTCTGATCAGGACGCGGCATGAGGGAGGCTGGCGCCGGTGCATCGGACTAGAATAACCCCTTGAAGGGAGCGAACCAAGGTCGTTAAAGAAAACGAATTTCTGCAGCCGTATATTGAGACGCTCCGCACCCACTACTGGACGGGGCACTTTTTCTTTCTCCTGGCGTGCCTGATCGCTCTATTGACTTATTTTCCTATGAAGCCCTTCTTTTACTACACTTCCCTTCAAGGGGTTACGGTTCTCTGGGCGGTCACCATCGGGCTGATGATCATCCTGCAGCGGAACCTCTACCTGGCCGACTTCCGTTTCGCCCGGCCCTGGTCATGGGGCGGCATAGTCTACGCCATCCTTTCCACGGGGACAGTCGTCCTACTGGTCGCGGTCACCGGCGGCCATGCCAGCCCCTTCCGCCTCCTGGTCGTCCTCCCGGTCATCCTCTGCGCCCTGCACTACGGCTGGCGCACGAGCCTCCTCACAGCCTTCCTGGCGGTAGTTCCCCTGATGGTTTTTGATCACCTTGCCGGTGTGCAACCCCTCGCCACGAAGATGGGTGAGGACATCTTCCTCTTCGCCGTGGCCGCCACCATCGGCTGGCTCGTGGGCCAGGTTACCGACCTGAACCGCCAGATGGCGCGCGACCTGGCCGGGGACCGGTCTTTTCTCCGCAGTGTTCTCGACAGCCGGCCCAACGGGCTGGTCGTATTCGACGACGGGAACCGCATCACGTTCGCCAACGCGGCTTTCGAAAAGATGCTCGGGCAGGAAGCCAGGGTTTTAACTTGCCTTGAGATGGCGGACCTGGGGCTGACGGTGGAAGGAGACCTGGGCAAAATCCTGGCCGGTGCAAGGGCCGGAACGGCAACCCGGAGTGTCCGGGGGAACCTCGTCCGGGACGGTGAACTGCGGCACCTGGAACTGGATTTCATCCCGCTGCCGGCGGACACCCCGCAGGGGTCGGTGCTGTCCACCGTCCGTGACGTCACTGCGGTAACGATCCTCGGCGAGCACCAGTTGCAGTCGAACCAGGTCCTGGAGATGCTTGAGCTGGCCGTCGTCGGAGTGGATGCCTCGGGGCATGTGACGCTTTTCAACCCCGCCGCCGAACGCCTGCTGGGCCTTTCCCGGGAAGAAGCGCTGGCGCTTGACGAACCCGACCTCTGGCGCTGGGCGAAGTTCAGCCCGGAAGATATATCCCGGTTACTTGAGGGGACCACGAATAACGTTCCTCTCACCCGCGGGGAACAGCACATCCTTGTCAGCCAGAGCAGCCTGCGTGACGCGGAAGGGGGGCGTCACGGCCGGATCATCATCATCAACGACGTCACCGAGCGGCGGCGGATGGAGGACAACCTGGCCCGGGCGGCCACCCTGGCCGTCGTCGGCGAGATGGCCGCCGGTGTGGCGCATGAAATCCGCAACCCCCTGACCGGGGTGCGCGGATTCGCCCAGTTGCTGGCCGAACGCCGCCCGGAGGAACCCATCGGCAACATCCAGCCCTACCTGGAGGCCATCATGGGGGAGATCGACCGGGTGAACAAGCTGATCACGGACTTCCTGATGCTGGCCCGTCCCCGGCAGTCGATCCGCCGGCCGGTGGACCTGCGGGCCCTGGCCCAGTCGACCATCGACCTCGCCCGGAACGAGGCCCTGCTCCACGGGGTGAACCTCAAGGCGGACCTGACACCGGTGCCCGTGGTGGCCGGGGACGGCGAACAGCTGCGCCAGGTGATCCTGAACCTGCTGAGCAACGCCTTTGCGGCCGCCGGGCAAGGGGGAAGGGTTTGGTTGAGCACCGGTGTGACGGGCGGGGAGGTTTTTCTGCGGGTCACGGACAACGGGCCGGGGGTTCCCCCGGAAATCCGGGGAAGAGTGTTTGACCCCTTTTTTACCACCAAGGACCAGGGTACGGGCCTTGGTTTGGCGATCTGCGAGCGCATCGTGCAGGAACACGGCGGACGCGTGGAAATGGAGTGCGGCCCCGGCGATACGTCCTTTACCGTACGGTTACCGGTTTCCGTACCGCAGCATTGATTTCAGCCGTTTGATTTCCTCCGGGCAACCGGCTTCCATCCCGTTGTAGGCCGGGTCCAGACAGGTGCCCGGACGAAAGGGCTGCAGACGGTGACCGTCCGCCGTAAGGCCGGGCAGTTCATCGATCATGCGCTGCAAAAGCGCCGGCGTGTGCAATCCCGGGACCACCGTTGTCCGAACGACGGCGCAACCCGCCGCCAGACCCGCCGTCAAGGTCTCCCTTACCGCATCGGGATTCCGGGCGCCGACAAGAGCGACGTATGCTTCAAACGGAACTTTATAATCCACAGCAAGGTGTCCGATCAGCCCCTCCCGCAAAAGGGCACGGACCACGTCCGGGCGGGAGCCGTTGGTGTCCAGCCTGACGGGCAGCCCGGTCTTCTCCCGCACAAGCTCGAGAAAAGCAGGTAGTTCCGGCCAGAGGGTCGGTTCCCCGCCGGTCACCACCAGGCCGTCCAGCACCTTGCGGCGCGCGGCGAGATAGTCCAGGACCGCCGCCACCGCCACTCCCTCCCCCGGATGGCCGTTCACCAGGTCCGGATTCTGGCACCACGGACAGCGGAAGTTGCAGCCGCGGGTAAAGACCACGGAGGCCACCCTTCCCGGCCAATCGACCAGCGAGACCCGCGTAAGCCCGGCGAGGATCGGCTGGAGACGGCAGTCCAGGTCCGTCACTCCCCTTCCCCATCCCCCTTCGGAAGGTCACTCCCTATGGGCAGGAACACCCTGAAGGTTGTTCCCACGCCCTCGCTGCTTTCCACTGCAATCCGCCCGCCATGCGCCTCAACAATGTTCCGGCAAACCGTCAGGCCCAACCCCGTGCCCGTTTCCTTGGTGGTCAGGAAGGGCTGAAAGATATTCGGCAAGACTTCCGGCGGGATACCGTGGCCCGTATCGGATACTTTAATGACAAGGGTATCCCCGTCGGCCCGGACGCCGATCAGCAGGCGGCCCCCGCCGTCCATCGCCTGGACGGCGTTCTTGACGAGGTTAAGAATGACCTGCCGGATCTGGTCCGGGTCCACCCAGACCGTCGGCAAATCGCAAAGGACGTCCAACTGCAGGGTGATGTCGTGGAGCATAGCCTCGCTCTCAAGGATCAACCGCAGGTCTTCGATGATCTCCGCCGGGTTCACCGGGCGGCGCTCCGGCGGCCGGGGGCGGGCCAGAGAGAGGAAGTCGGAGGTGATACGCCGGACATGCTCCAGCTCACGGGCGACCCAGCCGGCGTATTCACGGACCTTGGACGACTCCGGCGACTCCATAATCAATTGCAGGAAGCCTGCGGCGGCGGTCAGGGGGTTACGGATCTCGTGCGCGATACTTGCCGCCAGCTGTCCCGCCGCCGCGGCCTTCTCCTGTCCCCGCACGAACTCCCGGAGCGCCGTCAGTTCGGTGAAATCGCCCAGGATGAGGACGCTCCCCAGCAGGGAACCGTCCTTCCCCGGCACCCCCAGATGGCATACCCCTAAAGCAAGGTCACGCCCTGCCAGGTTCACCTTGATCTCCTGGTGTGAGACGGGAACGTGCTCCCCATCCGGGGCAGGTATAATCGGTGCCGGGGCAACAATGTGCAGGGCTCCTGTCACATCCCGCCCGAAGAGGGCCGTCGAGGCAAGCCCCGTGAGACGCATAACCTGCCGGTTCCCGAAGCGGATCCGCCCCTCCGCATCCAGGAGCAGGATGCCGGCAGGGAGAAGGTCCAGTAAGGTGCCGAACTGGGACCAGATACCGTGGCACAGGTCGGCACACTCCAGGGTGACCTTCAATGAATCCGCCATGACCTGTAAGGCGTCGTCCACCGCGGGGGGGTCACCTCCCGTCACACCGAGCCACCCGCGAACCATTCCCCTGCTTACGAGGGGCACTGCCCTCCGGAGGGAAGCCAGGTCGATGAGGTCCATGCGCGCCAGCTGCTCATCCGCCGCCGGGGCGCCCGGCTCCCAGGCCAGGCGTTCCCAGTCGAAGGCCCCCAGCCGTTCCCTTAGACCGGCCAGCGTACCGTTGGCGGCGCAAAGCGTCTTCCCGTCGGGCGCCCGGACAATGCACCAGCCGCCTTCCACGTCCAGGACGGCAAAGAGCAGCGCCGGCACCAGGTCGGCCATCGCCCTGAGCCCACAACCGTTCACGTCCGGGACAGAAAGCACCAGGTCGGCCGCCTTGCGCAGCGTGCCGGCACAATCCGGCGCCGAACCCGTCACGCATTCCACCACCCCCAGGACGGCCTCCGTCCGGCAGGACAGTTCCTCGGCGGTCGTGCGGGGCGCCCAATGCGGCTGCGGCACCGGAACAGAAGAGCGGTGCCCCAGCAGGGCACCCAGACGTGCGTGCACATCGTCGGCCGGGGGCTTTCCGTCACAGATCCCCCCGCAAACGGCAAGGCACAAGTTCAGGCCGGGTATGGGATAAACGCGGTGGGTAAGGCCGGCCGGGCAGACCGCGGTCCGGGACGGTTCCGGATCGGCCGGGCCCCAGGCCAGGCCGCGGTAAAAGCTGCGGCAGAGCTGGCACAGGCCCGCCTCATCGATCACCCGGCAGAGAGCAAACGGGTGGGACGTGTGAATGATGTCCCCCGCCGTGTTGACAACGGTGAGGCCCAGGTTAAGGCTGCGGGCCAGGGCGTCCTGGAGTTCGGTCCATTTGCAGGAGGCCAGGGGGAGGCGCCAGGACACTTCAGTCATGGCGCACCGTTGATTGCAGGAGTGGACATCCCTGTGGAACTATTATCATCCAGCGGCTCCCCCTTCCCTGGCTGTGACGTTTTCCCGACTGGTATTGAGATCGCCGGAACTTATAATCAGGGAGGTAACATCTTTGGCCCTGCTCCCCGTGCCTTCCTGCTTTTTAAAAGACCATCATGTTATATTTTCCCACCGACCTTTATGTTGGTCAATAGTGGAACATCTTCCGCTCGGCGTATTCGGCCTTTTTCCCTTCGTTCCACTGGCTGACCGGGCGGTAGTAGCCCACAATGCGGGAGTAGATCTCCGTAGTGCCGCCACAGCGCGGGCAGCGGCGGTGTTCGCCGCTCAGGTACCCGTCGCTGGCGCAGACCGAGTAGGTCGGAGTCAGGGAGACGTAGGGCACGCGGTAGTTATTCATGACCTTGCTGACCAGGCCGGCGCAGCTCTCCGGGTCGGGCAGCGCCTCGCCCAGGAAGATGTGCACCACCGTACCGCCCGTATACAGTTCCTGGAGCCGTTCCTGGTGGTCCATGACCGCGAACACGTCGTCCGTGGCATAGACCGGAAGCTGCGTGGAGTTCGTGTAGTAGGGAGCCGCCCCCTTCCGCCAGGCCTCCTCGTTGGCGCACCGGATGGCGGGGTAGCGCTTCTTGTCGATACGCGCCAGGCGGTGCGAGGCGCCTTCAGCCGGCGTGGCCTCCAGGTTGTAGAGGTTGCCGGTCCGCTCCTGGATCCCGGCGATGAACTCGCGCAGGAAGAGCAGGATACGCTCGGCGAAGGCCCGCCCCTCGGACGCCTCAATGCCGTCACCGAGAAGGTTCAAGGCCGCCTCGTGCCCCCCGACGAGGCCGATGGTGGAGAAGTGATTGGCCCAGAAAGCGCCGGTGCGCTCCTTCACCCCGCGCAGGTAGCGGCGGGAGTATGGGTAGAGCCCGGCCTCGGTCAGGCGTTCGAGGACGCGCCGCTTGATTTCCAGGGAGGTCACGGCCAGCGACGCCAGCTCGGCCAGGCGGGCGAAGAAGTCCTGCTCGTCGCGCGCCAAGTGGGCCAGGCGGGGCAGGTTCAGGGTGACGACGCCGATGGAGCCGGTCAGCGGGCTGGCCCCGAAAAGGCCGCCGCCGCGCCTCAGGAGTTCACGGTTGTTAATCCTGAGGCGGCAGCACATGCTCCGCACGTCCTCCGGCTTCAGGTCGGAGTTCATGAAGTTCGCGAAATAGGGCGATCCATACTTGCCCGTGACCTCAAAGATCCGCCGCGAGACGTCCCCCTGCCAGTCGAAGTCGGGCGAGATGTTATAGGTCGGGATCGGGAAAGAGAACCCCCGGCCGCGGGCGTCCCCGCCGTAGAGGACGTCGGCAAAGGCGCGGTTGATCATATCCATCTCTTCCTGGAAGTCGCCGTAACCGGCGGCCAGTTCGCGCCCCCCGGCGACCGCCGGCTCGTTGCGCATGAAGCCGGGCACGGCCAGGTCGAAGGTGGCGTTGGAAAAGGGGGTCTGGTAGCCCGTGCGCGTGGGTACGTTCAGGTTGAAGACAAACTCCTGCAGCGCCTGCCGCACCTGTGGATAGGAGAGGTTGTCCGCCCGGACGAAGGGGGCGAGCAGGGTGTCAAGGTTGGAGAAAGCCTGGGCGCCGGCCGCCTCCCCCTGCAGCGTGTAGAGGAAGTTGACCATCTGCCCGAGCGCCGAGCGCAGGTGCTTCGGAGGGCCGGCTTCGATCTGGTTCGGCACCCCGCCGAAGCCCTCCTCCAGGAGCTGCTTGAGGTCCCAGCCCACGCAATACACCGAAAGGTAGCCGAGGTCGTGGATGTGGAAGTCGCCTTCGCGGTGGGCGCGGCGCACCTCCGGCGGGTAGACCCTTTCCAACCAGAAGTGGGCGGCCGCGGTGTTGGCGATGTAGTTATGCAGTCCCTGGAGCGAAAACGAGGAATTGGCGTTTTCCGCCACCCGCCAGTCGGCCTGGTTCAGGTAGGATTCGATCAGGTCGCAGCTCACCAGGGACTTCATATCCCGCATCTGGCGGTGCTGCTCGCGGTACAGGATATAGGCCTTGGCGGTTTCGAAGTAGCCGAGTTCCATCAGGGCGGTCTCGACCAGGTCCTGGACCTGCTCCACGGACGGGGTGCGGATATCCTGGCGGGCCAGCGCCTCCAGCACGCGCTGCGTAACCGCCGGGGCGGCCTCCTCGGCCCATGAACTCTCGCCGGTGGCGCGCAGGGCCTTCAGGATGGCCGTGGTGATGCGGCTGCGATCAAACGGAACGATCCGACCGTCGCGTTTCTGGATCACTTCGAACAACATACGTCCTCCTCGCCCTTTCAAATATCGTTCCCATACCAGAAAAACCGGCCCCCTGAATGGAAAGCCGGTATTCAGCGGACCATGTTTGTTTTCGCCTAACAGGAACACTTATCCTTCAAAACATATGTTTAGGAATTGCCGTAGTGCAAAAAATCAATGATCCTCGCCCGGACGGCAGCCGCGGCACTCACCGTGCTCCCCGGTCTCAGCGAAATGCGTGAAGCGGCGCAAGAACTCCACCCGCCCGCGGGGGCAGGAGCGCACGAATTGGACGAGCTTGAGCAGCCTTTCCCGGGCCGCCGGCGAAAGGTGGTGCTCCACCCGGCAGGCGTCCCGCTCGGCGTCTTCGGCCTGCAGGCCCAGGACTTCGTGGAAAAAGGCGAAAAGCATCTGGTGGCGGGCGAAGACCTCCCGCGCCACGGCCTGCCCCTTCGGCGTCAGTTCAATGTGCCCGTACGGCTCCTGGACGGCCAGGCCCTTATCGGCCAGGGACTTGACCGCCGAAACGACGGAAGGCATCTTTACCCCGAGGAAACGCGCCACGTCCTTGACCCGCACCACTTTTTGTTCCAGGCCGATCACGTGCAGGGCCTCGAGGTAGTCCTCGATGGCCGGGGAATAACCTGACACCGGAGTCCCCCCTTAGGTTCCACCTGACCCTGGTCTAGACCATTATACCGCCCCGCCCTGCACCGTGAACAGCAGCCGCCGCAGAGGACCGGCGCCAACAGCGGGGCCCGGCAGCGCGGGCAGCGCAGGGCCCCGCTGCCCCCGACCGGCAGGCCGCACCGGGGGCAACGGCCCGGATCCTTCACCCCGTTCCTCACTTGACCACCCCCTGCTCCGGCACCGGCGACCCCGTTGCACCCCGGCGCCTTAACCGGCAGAAGGCGGCCCCCAGCACACCCGCCCCGATAAGCGCGCCGGCGGCCGCCGCCGCCCCCGCCCAGGCGCTGCCGGGGAAAAGGGCCGCCGCGTGGGCCACCAGGCCGCCGACGGCAAAGGCGACGGTCCATGTCCCAAGCCACATCAGGACCGCCTCCCCGCGGCCCAATTCCTTGAGAATGACCAGCATGGAGGCGATACACGGCACAAAAAGGGTGATGGTCGTGAGGGCCACCGCCATCTGCAGGGGTGTGAGCGGCATCGTGTACAGCCCGGCGGCCCCGAAATCCCTGCGGACGATGCCCATCAGAAAGGCGGTGGCCGCCTCATCCGGGAGATGCAGCCAGCCCACGGCCAGGGGCGCCAGGGCACCCTGCAGCCGATCGAGGGCTCCCGTCACCTGCATCGTGCCGATGATCAGCGCCCCCAGGGCGAAGATTGGTGCGGCTTCCCGCAGAAACTGGAAAGACCGCCGCCACGTCTTCTTCAACACGTTCCCGGGGCGCGGCACCCGCAGCGGCGGCAGGTCGATGAGCAGGTCGGTCGACCTCCCCGGCAGGACCGCGTTCAGGACCGCCCCCACGACCGCAAAGACGACCAGGATCGTCAGGGTGTACAGGGTGACGTAGGGCGCCCCCAGCCCGGCGAGCAGGCTCGCGATCACGGCCATCTGCGCCGAGCAGGGCACGGCCAGGCCCAACAGGAAGATGGCGATACGGCGCTCCCGCGACGAGCCGAGCAGGCGGGTGACGATGGTGGCCATGGTCACGCAGCCGAAGCCCAGGATGAGGGGGATGACGGCCCGGCCGTTAAGCCCGATCCCGGTCAGCACGCGGTCGGCCAGGGTGGCGACGCGCGGCAGGTATCCCGAGTCCTCGAAGAGGGACAGGAAGAAGTAAAAGGCCGTGACGAGGGGCAGCAACAGCCCGAGGACGTACGTAACGGTCATGGTTAAGACGCCGAACTCCCCGGCCAGGATGGTATACGGCGCCGAACCGGGGGCGAAGAACCGCTCCACCGACCCGCGCACCGCAGGTTCGTAATACCCCAGCATCACCGTTTCCTCGGTAAAGCCGACGACGCCGCCGGCGACGAACCGCCCGATGACCTCGTACATCAGCCAGAGGGCGAGCGCCAGGATGGGAACACCGGTCCAGGGCGAAAGCATCCAGCGGCCCAGGCGCTGCCCGAAGGCCGCCCCCCGCCCTTCCTCAGCGAGCACCCGGTCCACAATCCCGTTGACGTGCGCGCGCCGCCGGGAGTAGATCTCCTCCCGCCGGTCCCCGGGCGGCAGCCCGTGCCTGGCGGCCACGTGCGGGTCGCCCTCGAGGATGAGAAGCGCCTCGCCCCGGCCACCCACCCGGTCAACCATCTCGCCCGGCAGGGACTGCAGGCCGGGGGTCGGGTTCCCGGGGCAGGCCTCGGAAAGGCGCGCCTTCACCTCCTCCAGGCCCTCGCCGCGCACGGCCACGGTGGGGACCACCGGCACCCCGAGGAGTTCAGACAGGAGGGCCACGTCAACCCGAAGCCCCTGGCGGCGGGCCTCGTCCGCCATATTCAGGGCGACGATGACCGGCACTCCGGTGTCAATGATCTGCTGCGTCAGGAAGAGGTCGCGCTCCAGGTACGCGGCGTTAACGACGTTCAGCACCAGGTCGGCGGAAAGGACGATATCGCGGGCGATGCGCTCCTCGTCGTTGAAGGATGAAAGGCCGTAGACGCCGGGAGTGTCGACCACCACGTCCCGGCCACACCGTCCGTGGCTGATTTCCAGGGTCGTTCCCGGGTAGTTGGAAACATCGACGTAAAGCCCGGTCAGGGCGTTAAAGAACACCGACTTGCCGGTATTGGGGTTTCCGGCCAGGACGACCTTCCGCCCCCCGTCCGGCAGATTGAACGCGGGAAGAGCGTTAGCGTCGGAGCGCGACATCAACCCGCCCCTCCCTTCCCTGCAAGTCGACCGTGATCTGCCGGGCCAGGCGGCGCCCCAGGGCTATCTCCTGGCGCTTCTTGCGGACCACGACCGGGCCGGAGGGAATTACCTCGGCACAGGTCAGGATTTCGCCCTCCGAGATACCGAAACGTATGGCCTGGGCCCGGACAACCGGGTCGGGAATGGCGGTGACGCGGATTACGCTGCCTCTCGTGGCCTGGTCGAGCGTCAAGTAAATACCCCCTGGCTTAGAGCGGTAGAACTAAATTAGATATGACTAACTTTATAAGAGCATACTAATAGCCCGCCGTCAAGGGGGAGTTTCGGCGGCAACACAAAAAAAACAGGGGTGCATCCCGACCGAAATGCACCCCTGGTCAGTCTAAAGAGCGCCGGACTAGCCGTCCACGTCCTTTTCCAGTTTGCGCAGCACCTCGCGTACCGCGCCCGTGGCGCCCCGCGAGGGGGCGTAGACGTAGGGGCGGCCGTAACGTTCGCAGATGTTCTCAACGTCCGGCATCTTATGTTTCATCGCCTCGGTGACGATGACCACGATGTCGGCCCGCTTCACCTTGCCTTCCAGGAAGCGGCCCACCATAAACCCCGATTCCCAGGTAAAGGACGCCCCCAGGCGTTCGAACATGCGCTTGAAGCTCTCCTTGTAAGCGTCGGCGCCGACCACCAGGACGTTTACGCCGTCCAAGGGCAGGCGGTCATCGGCCGCGGCCTCTTTGGCCGGCCGCTCCCTTTTGTCCCGGCGGGGCGCGGTACGCGGTTCGCGCACGTCCAAGAACGCCTCCCCGGGGTCATATCGCCATGCCACCCGGGCCGTGGAGAGGTCGCCCGCCTCGTAGGCGATCTCGACCAGGTCCCCCTCGGCGAGATCCAGGCTTGTTACGTCCTGCGGGGGGACGGTCACAAAGGTCTCTTCCTCTTCACTGTACGCGCCCCAGGCGCCCCCGTGCTGTTCCAGCGGGGCCACGAAACTTGCCCGTCCGGAGGTGTCCGCCAGGCCTCGCCGCTCCAGGACCTGAAAGTAGTAGACCGGGGCCCCGCGCTCGTTGACCCCCCGGTCCCGCGCGCCGATCAGGTCGCCGTGCTCGATGCCCTCGGCGCGCACGACGGCCTCCGGGACGAAGATCTCCCGCCCGCTGCGGCTCTCGTTCAGAATCCCGCCGCGTACCAGCCGCGTGAACTCGCCGACGTGGTCCCATTCCTCCGCCTCCGCCGGCGGGAGCGGGGGCGGGGCATCCGCCCCGGTTCCGCCTTGTCCGGGGCCGGCGCCGTCCGCCGCGGCGGCAAGGTCGTCCTCGTACCTGCGCAGCCCCTCCTCTAAGAGCAGGAGGTCATGCGCCCGATCCACCAGTTCCCTTTCCTCTTCCGGCCCCGGGCGTTCCTCGTGCAGTCGCCGGTAAAGTCCCTCCCGTGCGGCACGCAGCAGCCCGATTACCCTCGCTACCGCCTCGCGCGGCATATGGATCAACCCCTTCCCTGCGAGGTCTCCCGTGCGATAACCGCCCGCACCCCGGGACGTCTCCCGACCTCGCGCAGCCGGTTTTCGCCACAGACCAGGGCTATTCGCACATATCCTTCCCCCCGCGCGCCGAAAGCGACCCCGGGAACCACCAGCACTCCGGACTCCCGGACCAGGGTAACGGCGAAATCCCGTGAGGAAGTCCAGCCGCCGGGCAGGGGAGCCCAGACGAACATCGAGGCCTTCGGCCGGGGAACGTCCCAGCCCAGGGAGCGAAGTCCGTCGATTAAAACATCTCTCCTTCGCTGGTAGGTTGCGGCCGTTTGGCGGACGGCGTCCTGCGGCCCCCGCAGGGCGGCGGCTCCCGCCTTTTGCACGGCCCGGAAGACGCCGTAGTCGATGTTCGACTTAAGGACACGCAGGGCGTCAAGCACCCGGGCGTTGCCGACGGCGAGCGCCAGCCGGCACCCCGCCATGTTGTAAGTCTTGGACAGCGAGTGGAACTCCACGCCGACCTCCCGGGCGTTCCGCGCCTGCAGGAAACTGGGTGGGCGGTAGCCGTCAAAGGCCAGCTCGGAGTAGGCGGCGTCGTGTACCACCACGATGTCATAGCGCCGGGCGAAATCCGCCACTTCCTCGAAGAAGGGTACCTCGGCCGTCGCCGCCACCGGGTTGTTCGGGTAGTTCAGGACCAGGACCTTGGCCCGGCGGGCGACCTCCGGGGGAACCGCTCCCAGGTCGGGCAGAAAGCCGTTTTCTTTCAGGAGCGGAAGGGGGTGGATCTCCCCGCCGGCGATGATCACCCCGGCACTGTAGATGGGGTAGCCCGGGTCCGGCACCAGGGCCGTGTCGCCCGGGTTCAGCAGGGCAAGGTAGATGTGGGCCAGGCCGTCCTGGGAGCCCATCAATGAAAGGACCTCACGCCGCGGGTCCAGCTCGACCCCGAAGCGCTCGCCGTACCAGTCGGCCACAGCCTGCTTGAACTCGGGCAGGCCCTCGGTCAGGGCGTAGCGGTAGGCGTCCGGCTCGTCCAGAGCCTCGTGCAGGACCCTGATGACGTGGGGCGCCGGCGGCAGGTCCGGGCTGCCGATGCTCAGGTCGATGATGTCCACTCCCCGCGCTTTCACCTCCCGCCCGATGGCGTCCAGTTCCGAAAAGACGGCGGTGTCAAGGCGCTGCAAGCGCCGGGCAAGCTCCACTTAGCAGCTCTCCTCTCCCTGTCATAAGGTGGTGGGGTTTGTGACGTTACCTCCCGGGCGCGGGGCAAGGGCCGTCCGGCGCGGGCCAGTCGCGCAGCGCCAGGTAAACCGCGAGGCCGGCCAGGGCCACCCCGGCCGAGGCCATGTACATCCACTGGTAGCCGGCAAACTGCGCCAAAAAGCCAAGCAGTACGGCGCCGGAGCCGATCCCCAGGTCAAAAGACGAGGTAAAGGTGGCCTGAGCCGCCCCGCGCCTGGTCGGCGCGCAGGCGGCCACGGCCAGGGCCTGCAGCGCGGGATGGATGGCGCCGAACCCCAGGCCGCTGACCACCGCCGCTGCCAGGAACATGGGCAAGTTCGTCGCCAGGCCGAGGATGGCCATCCCGGCGCTGAGCAGGATCAATCCGGGAATAATCACCACCCGGTGGCCGTAGCGGTCGAACAGCATTCCCATAGTCGGTCGCGCGAGCATCAGGGTGATGGCGTAGACGGTAAAGTACACCCCGGCGTTGGTGATCCCGTGCTGCCCGGCGTGCAGGGCGATGAAGGTGGTCACCCCGCCCCAGGTGAAGGTAGCGAAATACATTACCAGCGAGGGCTTCAGGGCGCTGGGTTCCCAGAGCGCCGGCGGCGGCCCCCCGTGCCTGGCGCGCACCGGAGGCACCCGGATCGTGGTGATCACCAGCAGGGCCAGCAGCGAAAGGACGGCCGTGCTCCAGAAAAGGGCCGGGAAGCCGTAGTGGTTGGCGGCGAAGAAACCCAGGATGGGTCCGACGGCCATTCCGAGGTTGGCCCCCAGGCCGAAGAAACCCATCCCTTCGCCGCGCCGGGGTAAGGGCACCAGGTCCGTGGCAACCGTGGCCGCGGAGGTGGTCACGATACCCCACCCCACGCCGTGGATGACGCGCAGGACGAGCAGCAGGGCGACGGTCGCCGCCCCGTTGTAGCCGGCCACGGCCAGGGTGAAGACGGCGGCCCCCACCAGCCAGATCCCCCGCCGCCCGTGCCGGTCGAGCCCCAGCCCGGTCAAGGGTCGGACCGCCACCGAGGAAACGGTGAAGATCCCGGTGACGAGACCGACGATCAGCCTGCTTCCGCCCATGGCGTCGACATAGACCGAAACGGTCGGCATCAGCATCTGAAAGCCGACGAAGATAACGAGGTTATAGATGCAGATCAGGGTGAAGTCCCGCGTCCAGAGGACAGGCCGCGCCCCACCGGCGCCGGCGGGTGAGGCCGCCGCGCCCGGCGCCTGCTTGGCCAAAAATATCACCTCGGCAAAGGCGTATGAAGTACACTATTTCGCCACCCTTCTCAGCATTCCTCTAGAGGCCCGTATAACGCCTTCCCCGGCGGTGGCAAACTGATCCTGACCGTAAGGAGGCGAAAACCCATCCATAGGCGTGCGTTAACCCTCAAGTTTACTTTCACGGCGCTCATTCTTCTGGCCGTCTTCGGCCTCTGGCAGGGCCTGTCCCCTCTGAACCCCGTCCTTACCGCCGTAGTCCTGACCGGGATCGCCTATGTCATCGGCGACACCTGGGTCCTCCCCAATTTCGGTAACCGGGTGGCCACAGCCATCGACGTCGCGCTCGCCGGGGTCATAATTTGGGCGGTACAGCTCGTCCTTGCCGGCTTCGGGGTCTCCCTTAACGCCGTCGTCCTCGCCGCCCTGCTGACGGGTGCTGCCGAATGGTTTTATCACCGTTACCTGGAAACCACGGGAGGAGTCGACGTCTCCCCGCCTTCATGAGCCACGCTCCGCACCCGCCCTTCCCGCTTCGCCGTCCTCCGCCCTAAAATACAATTCTTTAGCCCTTATCCCGGGTGCAACGAACGTGGTAATATTTGGAATAATAGCGGGAGGGGGATGGTACGTCGATGCCATGGGGTTGGAGAAGGAAAGCGACCCTCGGGAGCACACTGGGGACCTTCCTCGCCGGGGCGGTACTGGAGAACCATCTCAACTTCCTGAACGCGCTGGGAAGCGGGATCGGGGCCGTCATCGCCGGGCTTCTGGCTCTGGCCGGGGCCGTTTTCCTGGTCCGCCTCGTGGTCTTGCGCATTATCGCTTTCCGGCGCTGGCGCGCCTTCTGTCAACGGCCGCAGTATGTGGCGCCGGCACGCCGCCCGATGGAGGAGCCGTAGCGCGTAACCGCTCCACCAGCGGCGGCAGCACCTCCAGGAGGTAAGAGATCTCGGACTCGGTGGTGCCGCGCCCCATGCTGATCCGGATGGTGCCCAGCGCCGTCCCGGGTTCGATCCCCATGGCCAGGAGGACGTGAGAGGGCCGGGGGTTGCCGGTCGTACACGCCGAGCCCGTGGCCACGGCCACTCCGAGGGCGTCCAGCTCCGCCGCCAGGGCGCGCCCTTCAAGGCCCTTAAAGGAAAGGCTCAGATGCCCGGGCAGGACCTCCCGCGGATGCCCGTTCACCCGGACACCATCCACCCTGTCCAAGAGCCCCCGCAGGAAAAGAGAACGCAGCCGGGCCAGTTTGCCGCGCACCGCCCCGCGGTCCCGGGCCGCGACCTCCACCGCGCGCCCGAGCCCCACAATGGCGGCCAGGTCCTCCGTGCCGGCCCGCCTCTTGCTCTCCTGGAGGCCCCCGCTCACCAGCGGAACGAGGGGCGTTCCACGGCGCACGTAGAGGGCCCCGATGCCCTTCGGCCCGTAAATCTTATGCCCCGACAGGCTCACCAGGTCCGCCCCCAGGGCGCGGACGTCCAGTTCCTCGCAACCCGCCGTCTGCACGGAATCCACGTGGAAAAGGATCCCCCGCCGGGCGGCCAGGGCGGCCACCTCCCGCACCGGCTGCAGGGTGCCCACCTCGTTGTTGGCGTGCATGACCGATATGAGGACGGTGTCAGGTTCCACGAGGGCCTCCAGGGCCTGCACGTCCACCCGCCCCGTCGGGTCCACGGAGGCCAGGGCGACCCGCCACCCCTGCTCCTCCAGAAAACGGCCTGACTTGAGCACCGACTGATGCTCGACGGCCGTCGTCACCAGGTGCCGCCCGCGCTCCCGCAACGCCCAGGCCGATCCCTTGACGGCCAGGTTGTTCGCCTCCGTGCCCCCGCTGGTGAAGATAATCTCATCCGGGGCGGCGTGCAGGAAAGCGCCGACCTTCTCCCGCGCCTCTTCCACGGCCGCCCGTGCCCGCCGCCCGAAGCCGTGGCCGGAGGCCGGGTTTCCGAAGACCTCGCCGAAATACGGGAGCATGGCCGCCAGGACCTCCGGGTGCACGGGCGTCGTCGCCGCATGGTCGAGGTAGACCGGGTAACCCATCGTCATTCGCGTAAGTCTCCCCCTTTCGCAGCACTAACAGTATATGGGGCGGGGCCGCGATCGTCACAACGACGAGAAAGGCCCGGGATATCCATCCCGGGCCTCGTTTGCGCATGGAAACGGAAGACTCTAATTGGCGAGGCGCTGGCGTGAAATCGTCCACTCGCGGCGCGGCCGCCACCGGCGCTTGCTGCGCAGGGCCTGCAGCCCTTGTCCCTTCGAACCCGAAAGGGCAAGAATCCTCTTCTTCGCCACCACGTGGTCCATCCCCAGGCCGTCACAGATCACCGCGAAAAGAGGTGACCGCAGAAAGCCGACAGCTGAGAGGAAGGACGAACGGTCAGGACCATACGGCCCACGGCTGATGTCACGGACGACCTCTTTGAGCACAGCCGCTCCCAGCCGCAGATGCCCCTCCATTTCGTGCGCTACCCTTCGCATCGCCGCATCCCTCCCGTCTGTACCTCCGGCAATAGTCGAGGGGCCTGCAAAAGGCTTACTGAAATATTGTAGCAAGACAGCCCCTCGAGGTCAAAGGACAAAACAGGAAATGCGGTCTAAAACTATCTCTTCTCGTCGAAGTTCTCAAATATCTTCTTAAAAACGAAGATCAGGGCGATATTAACCACGCCGGCGAAGATGAAAAGACCCGCCAGGACGAAGTTAATCACCTCCCGGCCGATAAACAGGAAGGTCGCCCCGGCGGCGATGAACAACAGCCCGGAGATTAGACGGAGAACATAAGAACTGGAAAACAAAGTCCTATTCTTCCTTTCACAAATTACCTGTCAGGCCCGGAGCCCTTTCTCCCATAATGTCATATCCACGGGCCCCCGCGCAAGGCCGCACGTTGCCTTTCGCCCGTCCCCGGTGATAGAATCTCCTTAATCCCCACCATCCGCAGAAGCTTGGCGGACCGGGAGGCAGCTTTATGGACGATAAGAAAGTCGCCGTCGCCAGGCTGTCGGTGGCCTCGAATACCCTGCTCACCACCGGCAAGCTCCTCGTCGGTCTGGCCATGGGATCGGTCAGCGTCCTCTCGGAGGCCATACACTCGGGGCTCGACCTCCTGGCGGCCGTCATCGCCTTCCTTTCGGTCCGCAAGTCCGGCCAGCCCGCCGATGAACGGCACCGCTTCGGCCATGGCAAGTTCGAGAACGTGGCCAGTATCATCGAGGCCCTGCTGATTGCCGGCGCCGCCGTAATGATCATCGCCCAGGCCGTCCCCAAGTTCTTTCAACCGCACACGGTCCACGCCCTCGGCCTGGGAGCCGCGGTCATGGGCTTCTCGGCGGCCGTCAACATGTACGTTTCCCACGCCCTTTTCAAGGTCGCCCGCGAGACCGATTCCCCCGCCCTGGCCGGGGACGCCTGGCACCTGCGGACCGATGTCTACACCTCTCTCGGGGTCTTCGCCGGCCTCGGGCTGATCAAGCTCACCGGGTTGACGATCCTCGACCCCGCGGTGGCCATCGTCATCGCCCTCTTAATCCTTAAGGCCGCGTACGATCTGATAAGGGAGTCGATGAAGAGCATCCTGGACGTCCGCCTGCCCGAGGAGGACGAAAAGCTGATTTGCAGCGTGCTGGATGAATACAAGGGCGAGTACCTCGACTTCCACGCCCTCCGCACCCGGAAAGCCGGCCCTTACCGCTTCGTGGACCTGCACCTCGTCGCCCCCTCCAACCGCCCCCTGGCCGAGGTCCACCGCCTGTGCGACCGCATCGAGCAGACGATCGAGGCCCGTCTCCCGCGCTCCGAGGTCATGATCCATATCGAACCCTGTGACGAAAGGTGTGACCAGTGCCGCAAATGCGACACCACCCCGCTGAAAGAAAAACCGTGACCCCCGGCGCGGCGGGCAAATGGCCCACGATGGCGGCGGTGGGACTGGGCACGTTTATGTCCGCCCTGAACGCCAGCATCGTCAACATCGCTCTCCCCTATATCGGCACCGCCTTCCAGGCCAGCCTGGGCACCACCGAATGGGTCGTCATGGCCTACCTCCTGATCATCTCCAGCCTCCTGCTCACCTTTGGCCGGCTGGGCGACATCTACGGACACCGGCCGCTCTACAACCTGGGCCTCTTCCTCTTCGCCGTCGGCTCGGCCCTCTGCGCCCTGGCCCCCAGCATCCACGTCCTGATCGCCTGCCGCGTCTTCCAGGGACTGGGGGCCGGGATGGTGATGGCCATCGGCCCGGCCGTCTTGACGGCCGCCTTCCCAGCCACCGAGCGGGGGAAGGCCCTCGGCCTCCTGGGCACCTCGGTCGCCATGGCGCTGGCGCTCGGCCCTACGGTCGGCGGCCTGTTGCTCTACTACTTCGACTGGCGTTACATTTTCCTGCTCAATGTGCCCATCGGCATCACAGCCCTCTTCTTGTCCTGGCGCGTCCTGGCCCCCGGGGTGCGGCGCGAGCGGCCCTTCGACCTGCCGGGTTCGCTGGTCCTCTTCGTCGCCCTGGGCAGCCTGCTCCTGGCCCTGAGCCACGGTCAGGAGTGGGGCTGGTCCACGCCGCCCGTCCTGGGCCTGCTGATCCTGGCCGCCGCCGGCTTCGCCTTCTTCATCCGGCACCAGGGGCGCATTCCTCATCCCATGGTGCCCCTGGCCCTGTTCCGAAACCGCGTGTTCAGTGCCGCCAACATCAGCCAGCTGCTGAACTTCATCGTCCAGTACACCGTCGTCTTCCTCCTCCCCTTCTACTTCAAGGAGGTCCTGCGCCTCGCCCCGGCCGCCGGAGGGCTCCTGCTCTCGTCCTTTCCCCTTACAATGATGGTCGTGGCGCCGCTCGCGGGCGCTCTCTCGGACCGTATCGGGTCCCGGTCCCTGGCCGCACTCGGGATGGGCCTGGGAACGGTGAGCCTTCTGCTCCTGGCCGCCCTGGACGCCGGCAGCCGGACCTGGGCCGTCGTCGGACCGCTCCTCCTACTCGGCCTGGGCAACGGGGTCTTCCAGGCGCCCAACAACAGCGCAATCATGGGAGCCGTGCCCCGCGAACACCAGGGGCTGGCCGGGGGCTTTATGGCCAGCATGCGCAACATCGGGATGGTCATGGGGGTCGCCCTGGCCGGGGCGGTCTTCAACACCCGCCTGGCGGCCCACCACGCGAGCCTCCACGCCGCGGGGCTGTCGGGCGGCGCGCTGCAGGACCGGGCCTTCGTCGCCGCCCTGCACGACGCCCTGATGGTATCGGCGGGTCTGGGCCTTATAGGTGTCATAACCTCCCTGGTCCGGGGCGACGGCGACCGGCCGGCGAAGGCCTGACCACTTGGCGGAATCTTGTGGTAATATTGACAACGGCGTAACCATACCCCTATATTAAGAAAAAGCACGCCGGAGGTGGACAATGTTCGACGTCTTCTGGCAATCCTTGAGCGAGCGGGAGCGCCGCCTCCTGCGGCAGCTCTACGAGGCTTCCCAGCCGGTACACGTTAACCGGCTGCAGGGCGAACCGCAGCAGCTCTCTTCCATGGGACTGGTCTACCAGGTGGGACCCTTCTGGTATCTGACCAGCGAGGGGCATCAACTCCTGCAGGCCTCCGGACGGGCGGGCTGAAAGACCGCGAGACGGCCCGAACCGGTCCGGAGCATCCTCCGCATCCGATCCCCATCCCCCGCGGCGCCCCGGAATGGCCGGTTCCCCAACGCCCGCCGGTAGTAGCGGGCTGCCTACGGTCCACAGGCAGCTTCATCAGGAGACGCACGACCCCATGGCAGGCCCCTTCACTTCAGCGATGCCGGCGAACCATCTTGAGAGGGCATTACCTTTTCCGCCTCGGCCTTGAACTGCTTCAGGGATCCGCCACCCCAGCCGATGTGGGTCCGGCGCACGGTTCCCCCGGCGTCGATGAATACGGTGTGGGGAATGCCCCCCACGTTGTAGGCCTTACCGCCCTCATTCATCGTGTCCAGCAGGACGGGGTATGAAAGGTTGTTCTCCCGCAAGAGGACCTCGACACTTTCCGCCGTGTCGCGCGTGACCAGCACAATGTCCAGGCCTCTCTCCCGCCACCCGGCCGTGTAGGGCTGCAACTGCAGCACCTCCTGGACGCATGAGCCTCACCCCGCAGAGAAGAAGAGCAGGGCCAGCGCCCGCCCCCGGTACGCGTCCGGGACGGTTATGGTCTTCCCCGTTTCCATGTCCACCGCCTTGAACGATGGGGCGGCCGCCCCTGCAGGGGTCTTCTTCCCGCCCACGCCGGCGCAGGACGCCAGGAAAAGGGCTAAGAATAAGACCATCATCAAAAGCCAGGCCTTCCTAATCTCGTTCACCTCCTCACTGTCTATCCCGGTATCCGAGGCCTGACGACCGACGACCGAATTGATGCCGGGCCGCACCTGAAGCTCAGGGCGCCACTGGGACAGGCCCGGGTGCACTCCAGGCAGCGGACGCACTCCCGCCCGTTCAGCTGCTCGTCCACCGGAAGGTCAAGGGGGCAGGCCGCCCGGCACGCGCCGCAACCAATACAACGCGCCCGGTCCCGTTCCAGGCGCCAGATGCTGACCGGGTTCAGCAGACTGTAAAAGGCACCCAGAGGACATGCCACCCGGCAAAAAGGCCGGTACACGAAAACCATGGCTATCAGGAAGGCGGCGAGGACCAGGAACTTCCAGACCAGCAACGGTCCGGCAAGCGCACGGAGAGAGGCATCGGCGGCCAGCAGGGGGACGGCCGCTTCCAACGTCCCTGCCGGACAGAGGTATTTACAGAAATACGGCGCCCCGATCCCGCCGGCCCCGAGCCAGATGACGGGCAGGGCGACCGTCAGGGCCAGGACCACATATTTGCCCCCCAGGAGCCATCCCGGCAGGCGCCTGCGCCTCGCCCGGGGCCGGGCCAGCACCTCCTGCAGCAGCCCGAAGGGGCAAAGCCAGCCGCAGACGGCCCGTCCCACCACCACCCCCACAGCCATCAGGACGCCCAGCACGTAAAGGGGGACGGCATGTACGGGTCCGGCGAGGATGGCCTGGGCCGAGCCGACGGGACAAGCCCCCAGGGCGCCCGGGCAGGAATAGCAGTTCAAGAAGGGCAGGCAGATCTTCTTCGCCGGACCCTGGTAGATGGTTCCCCGGGCGAATCCCGGCCAGTAACCGTTCGCCGCCGCCGTGGCGGCAAGCTGCCAGAACCGCCGCGGCAGGCCGGCCAGGCGCGCCGCCCGCATCTTCGGAGCCCCCTGCAAGATCCGTCACCACTCACTTCCCAATTGCCAGGCGATGTTATGCAAGCGTCATCCTAGCCAAGGCCGATGCACTCCAGGCATATCCGGACCGCCTTCGCCAGGACCTGCCCGCCCTCCCCGCGGGCCAGCCCGGCCCATGCCAGCGCCAGCCCGAGCGCCAGAAGAAGCAAAGAGCCCTTGCGCAACCTGACCGACTCCTCCCCGATGCCTAGAACCACCCTTCGTCTCTCCCGCCATTATAACCGCTATGCGCGCGGCGCGTAAACGCCCCCGGATACGTCCCATGTGCTATAATTAGGACACGCGGCGCCGGTGAGGCGACCCGGGTACGCCGTCCGGCGACGGTGTTGCCGGGGGAGAGGAGGGGGATGGGTCATGCTCTGCGCCACCTGTACCAAAATTAAGGAATGCAAGAAGAAAAAACGCTTCGAATACGCGGTGGAGTCGACCTACCTGCAGCAGGGCGTCATCCCCGACGAACCCTTGACTTTCCAGACCTGCGACGGGGCGATCCTGGTCTGGACGCCCGAAACCGGGATCTCCGCCAAGCACTGCGGCGATTATGAGAAGATCCAAACCTGAAAGCACAGGCGCAGTCCACTCACAACGGGCCGGAGGCCGTCCGGGCACTCCGGCCCGTTTCCTTTTGGACGGCCCTAGGAGCGCCTGAGGGTCACCCCGACCCATGCAACGGACACGGGGAGGGTCCTGGTCCGGGCGTAGCCCGGGGCCTGCTCGCGGTTGAGAAAAAACAAGGCCGGCTGACCAGGTAGCGGAAGGCGTCGTCGAAGGACGTAAAGATCAGAGGCGCATCCCGGCCGCCGAACCAGGGCTTGCGGGTCATAACCCGGCCCCCGGCGACGATCGGGTAGGCGAAACTGCTTTAGCGCTGACCCGGACAATGTTTAACCATTTTCCCAGGGCATCCGCGCCGTGGCCGACGGAACGCCCGCGATGCCGAAGAGTTCCTCCACGTCACCCTCGCGGATTAGACGGCCGTCACGCAGGACGGCCACGTCCCGGGTCAGGTAGGGAATCTCGGTATAGTCGTGGGTGACGAAAACAGTCGTGATCCCCGTGCCCTTCAAGATATCGCCCATCTCCCGCAGCAGGCCTACCCGCGTCGGGTAATCCAGGGCGGAGAAGGGCTCGTCAAGGAACAGTACCTCCGGCTCCAGGGCGAAGGCGCGCGCCAGGCTGGTGCGCTGCGCCTCCCCGCCCGAGAGGAAGCGCGCCGGGCGGTCCGCCAGGTGGGCGATACCCAGCCGCTCGAGCCAGGCCTGCGCCCGCTCCAGGGCCGCCGCCCGCGGCACGCCCCGCAGCTTCAAGCCCAGGATCACATTCTCCCGCACCGTCGTGTCCAGGAGCAGCGCATCCTGGAAGACGACGGCCATCCGCCGGCGCAGGGCCAGGTTGTTGGCGCGGGTGGCTGTCTCCCCGGCCACGATTACCCGGCCGGCGGTCGGCCGCTGCAGGAGCGCCAGAACCTGCAAAAGACTTGATTTCCCCGCCCCGTTCGGTCCCACCAGGGCCAGGACCTGGCCGCGGCGCACCGTAAAGGCCGGGATCTCCAGGATGGGGTGCCGCCCCTTGACCAGGCGCAGCCCCTCGGCGGCAATGGCGGCACCCGTGAGCGACGCATCGTTCATGCCGGCTGCCGCCCCCTCTGCTGCAGGTATGTCAGGGCACCCGTGATGATAAACGAGATGGCCAGGAGGATAATACTCAGCGCGGTGGCCAGCTCAAACTTGCCCTTCGAGACCTCCAGGACAATGGCCGTGGTCATCACCCGCGTCATCCCGGCGATGTTCCCCCCGACCATCATCGAGGCCCCGACCTCCGAGATCACCCCGCCGAAGCCGGCGATGATCGCCGCCAGGAGGCCCAGGCGCGCCTCGCGCCAGATCAGCCACAGGAACTGGCCGCGCGAGGCGCCCAGGGCCAGGATCTGCAGCCTGATCTTCGGGTTCACGGACTGGATGGCCGCCACCGTGAACCCGGCCACGATCGGGGTGGCGATGATGGCCTGGGCGATGATCATCGCCGTCTGGCTGTAGAGCAGCCCCAGGAACCCGAGCGGCCCGTAGCGCGCCAGGGTCAGCCAGGTCACCAGCCCGACCACCGTCGGGGGGAAGCCCATCCCCAGGTAGACCAGACTCAAGGTCAACTGCCGCCCGGCGAAACGGTGCAGCGCCAGGTAGGTCCCCAGGGGCACCCCCAGCAGGACGCTGACCACCGTCGCCGTCGTCGAAACGCGCAGGGTGCGCAGGACGATGTCGTAAACCTCCGGATCAAGCGATATCAGAAGGCGGACCGCCTCCGCGAATCCCTCGGCGTAAACGCCCACGATCTAGCCCCTTTGCGATCTACTAACCGAGATCGGCCTCGTTCTTCCCGGCGTCCGGCACGAACAGGGACTGGCCGAACTTGTCTTTGCCGAACTCGCCGATCATCTTTTGCGTCTCCGGGGCGACCATGAAGTCCACGAAGGCCTTCGCCCCCTCGTAATTCACCTTCTCAAACTTCTCGGGGTTGACGGCCATCACATGGTAGATGTTCAGCAGGGACTTGTCGCCTTCCTTCAGGACGGCCAGCTTCAGGTTGGCCTTCTGGGCCAGGTAGGTCGCCCGGTCGGTCAGGGTGTAGCCCTGCTTCTCGGAGGCCACCTGCAGGGTCTGGCCCATGCCGGCGCCCGTGCTCTGGTACCAGGCGCCCGAAGGCTTCTCGATCCCGGCCGCCTTCCAGATGGAGAGTTCCTTCTTATGTGTCCCGGAGTCATCGCCGCGGGAGACGAAGATCACAGGCTTGGAAGCGATCTGCATTAAGGCCTTGGGACTGGTCTTGGCGTTCTTAATCCCCGCCGGATCGTTTTCCGGGCCGACGATAATGAAGTCGTTGTGCATCACCAGGGTGTAGTCGATGCCCACCCCCGCGTCGACCAGTTCCTTCTCGCTGGCCGGGGCGTGCACCAGCAGGACGTCGGCCTCCCCTTTCTTGCCCATCTCCAGGGCCTGGCCGGTACCGACAGAGATCGTCTTCACCTTGTAGCCGGTCTGCTTCTCAAACTCCGGCACCAGGACGTCCAGCAAACCCGAGTCGACGGTGCTGGTCGTGGTGGCCAGGATGACGTCCTTGACCTCCGGCTCCGCCGCCTGCTGCTGCGGTTCCTTCCGGGCCTGATCCGCCGCCTGTCCGCCGCAGCCGGCGGCGAAGGCCGCCACCAGGGCCAGGGCGATGATGAGAGCGAGAACCTTCTTGAGATACACTACCGTTCAGCCTCCTTAAAAATGAATTGGTGAAGCGTCCACAAAAAAAGCCGGGCCCTGCGAAAAGTACAGCAAGGCCCGGCTTTTGCGACCGAGACATCTTGTTCTCCTTTCCGCACTGGGAGGCGCACCCGTTTCCCGGTACACCCTGAGCGGTCCGCCGTCCATAGCCTTCAGTGGTGCCGAGGCCTTAGGTCCGGGGACTCGGAGATACTTTATACGATTGTCTTAGTGGCATTGTCTATTCTCCCTTCTTGCGCAAAATCCTGCCCCCCATCGCAAAAACTTTCCGCCGGCGGACAGACTGCCCTCCCCAAAGCCCTTCTTGCATAAATCGCCTCTAGAGGCAAATGCTAAGCGTACCGCAAGCCAAGGAGGGATGGCAACATGCCGAGAACGAACCTCGTCCTGGCCACCACCACCAGCGCCCAGGACAGCGGCCTCCTGGGATCCCTGCTGCCGGCCTTCCGGAACAAGACCGGGCTGGTCGTCGAGGTCCAGGCCGTCGGGTCCGGGATGGCCTTCGACAAGGCGCGCCAAGGACAGGCCGACGTCCTTCTGACCCACGACCCGTTGACCGAGCGGGAACTCCTGGACCAGGGGATCATCACCGAGTATAAGCTCATCATGCACAACGACTTCATCATCGTCGGCCCGCCCGACGACCCGGCCGGCATCCGCGGCGAAGACAAGGCCTCGGCGGCCTTGCGCCGGATCGCCGAGCGTAACGCGCTGTGGGTCTCACGGGGCGACTGGTCGGGCACCCACACCCGGGAAATGCGGCTCTGGAAGGACGCCGCCGCCAAGCCGTCCAACGTCACGGAGACCAAGCGCGGCATGGCCGAAACCCTGGCCATCGCCTCCGGCAAGAAGGGCTACTGCCTGACCGACCGCGCCACCTACCTGGCCGGGAAGCAGGACCTCGCCCTGGACGTTATGGTGGAGAAAGACGAGCCCCTGCTCAACCTGTATCACGTCTCCATGGTCAACCCGGCCCGCTTCCCCGAGGTGAACGCCGACGGCGCGCGCCGCCTGATAGACTTCTTCCTTTCGGGCGAAGCCCAGGGGATCATCGCCGGCTTCATGCGCGACCGCTTCCCGACCCCCCTCTTCTACGCCGACGCCGGAAAAACCGAGGAAGACGTCGCCAGGGAACGCCTGCAAATTTAGGCCGGTCTTTGCACCGGCCCGGCACTTCGTTCGCTAACTGACGGTTTAGCCAAAAAGCGGTATAATGAATACGACACTTTGTTCAACGGGGGCGACAGGATGCGCGAGCTATCCGAAGCGGGACGGAAGGTGTTCGAAGCACGTTACGCGGCCAAAGATGAGCGGGGACGGGTCGTGGAAACGTTTGAGCAGGCCGTGGAACGGATCGCGGTCGCCGCGGCGGGCGCCGAAAAGGGAAGGCAGAAGAAAACCTGGGCATCCCGCTTCGCCGCCGCCATCGGGGACCTGACCTTCGTACCGTCCACCCCTATCTGGGCCAATATGGGCAAGACCGACCGCCCCTGGCAACCATCCGCCTGCTTTGTCCTCGCCCTTGAGGATTCCCTGGAATCGATGTACCAGACCCTGAAGGAAACCGCCCTGGTCTTCAAATCCGGCGGCGGCGTGGGCTACAACTTCAGCCCCATCCGCCCGCGCGGCGCCATGGTCAGCTCCACGAAGGGCCACGCCAGCGGGGTCGTGGAACTCATCCGGCTCTACGACGCCTCCTCGGGGATGGTTATGCAGGGCGGGGTGCGGCGCGGAGCCTCGATGGGCATCTTAAACGCCGACCACCCGGAGATCATCGATTTCATTAACAGCAAGCGCAGCGGGGCGATCACCCACTTCAACCTCTCCGTGGGGATCACCGACGCCTTCATGGAGGCGCGGGTAAAGGACGCCGATTGGCCGCTGGTCTTCGACGGGAAGACCTACGACGTGGTCAAGGCCCGCGACCTCTGGCACCTGATCACCGAAGCCGCCCACGCCTGCGGCGACCCGGGGCTCGTCTTCCTGGACCGCCTGCAGCGGGACAACCCCGTCCCGTCCAAACCGATCAACGCGACCAACCCGTGCTTCCATCCGGATACCCTTATCGCCACGGAAAAGGGACTGGAGCGGATCGAAGACCTATATGCCCGTGCCCGGCAGGAAGATGTCTGTGTAGCGACGGACGACCGGGTATTCGGCTGCCTGAAAGTGGTTAATGGTCGTACCTACCTGATTCCCGGGGTGACTCTGCGTCGAGCGGCGGTAGTCAAGACCGGACGGCGACCGACCGTCAGGGTGAATCTGGCCAATGGCCAGGAGATCAAGGTAACCCCTGAGCACCGCCTGCTCACCGCCCGCGGCTGGGTAGAAGTATCCCGGCTCGTCGTAGGAGACCAGATCCTCGTGCAGTCGGGTACCGGCGGATTTGCTTCAACTGACGGTATTGGAAAGGAACTTGGTTATTTCCTGGGCTGGCTGACCGGGGACGGTTGGCTCACCAAGGACCTGGTTGTCGGCATGGTCTTCAGCGCCGATGATGAACACCTGATTCCGATGTTCCTGTCAATTGCCGAAAAGTACGGTGGTGGCCGGCGTAAGGCCTACAAGAGACCCAATGGTACCTGGAATGTCTTCTGGAAGCGGAAGGATTTTGTCCGCCGTTTAATGCAGCTTGGTGTCCGCCCGGTCAAAGCCCGTGGGAAACGTGTACCGGCAGCCGTTTTCACGGCCGCGAAGGATACCGTAGTCGCCTTTCTTCAGGCCCTTTTCAGCGCCGACGGAACGGTTAATTTCCATTCGGCAAACCACCGTGATGTCCGGCTGTCGTCCGGTTCGAAGGCGCTTCTGCAGGATGTTCAATTACTGCTCTTAAACCTGGGCATCTTCAGCAACATCTATGAGCGCCGAAAGAAGCATCCCAAGTCTTTTGTCTACTATGCGACCGATGGGCAAAGGAAAACGTACACCGGAGAAGACTATTATGAACTGATCATTAACGGCAACGATCTTCTCCGCTTCAACGAAACCGTGGGCTTTCGGCTCAGCCCTGCTAAAGACGAAAAACTGCGCTTGGCGGCCCGTCCTTCCAGGAAGTCAACCTACTTTGTTTCTCCCGTTGTCAGTGTCGAGCCGGCTGAGGAGGTTGACGTTTACGACATTGTTGAGCCCGTTACGCATTCTCTGATTGCAAATGGCATCGTGGCTCACAATTGCGGCGAGCAGCCTCTGTCCCCCGGGGAGTCCTGCCTGCTGGGGAGCATCAGCCTGGAGAAGATGCTCCGACCGGCCGGGGACGGCTATGAAATCGACTGGGACAGGCTCGCCGAGACCACCTGCACCGGCGTCCGCTTCCTGGACGACATCATCGACGTCGCCGCCTACCCCCTCGATTACATCGCCGAGGCCACCCGCGCCACCCGCAAGATCGGGCTGGGGGTCACCGGCCTGCACGACATGCTGATCATGCTCGGCCTGCCTTACGACAGCGAAGAAGGGCGGAATAGGGCCGCCGAGGTCCTGCGCTTCATCCGGAAGACGGCCCACGCCTACTCCGAAGAGCTGGCCGCGGCGCGCGGCCCCTTCCCGGACTGGGAGAAAAGCGTCTTCTACCCGCACACGAAGCGCCGCAACGCGGCCTGCATCACCATCGCCCCCACCGGCTCGGTGACCACCATGGCCGGCTGCGAGGGCTACGGCATCGAGCCCATCTTCGCCGTGGCCTACTCCAAGGCCACCGACGTCGCCGGAACCTTCGAAGTCTTCTCCCCCCTCTTCCGTGCGGCCTGCGAGCGGCGCGGAGTCCCGCGGGAGGTCATGTCCGAGGTCGCCCGCCGCGGTTCCTGCCAGGGCGTCGAGGGCGTCCCCGAAGACCTGCAGGCCATCTTCAAGGGCGCGCAGGACATCGCGCCGGAGGATCACGTCCACATGCAGATCGAACTGCAAAAACACGTCGACAACGCCATCTCCAAGACCGTCAACCTCCCCAACTCGGCCACCATCTACGACGTGGAACGGATCTATGAAACGGCCTACGAAGGCGGGCTGAAAGGAATCACCATCTTCCGCGACGGCTGCAAAGAGGGCGTCGTGACCGTCGGCAAGAAAGAGGCTGCTCCCCGCGCGCGGGGCGAGTTCGCCCGCGGCGAAATCAGGCCCCGGCCGGCCAACGCCCAGGGCGTCACCCACCGCCTGGACTCCGGCTGCGGCAAGATCTACCTTACGGTCAACTACCTGCCGGAAAACGGCGAGATCATCGAGACCTTTATCACCACCGGCTCCGACGGCGGCTGCCTGATTTACACCGAAGCGACCTCGCGCCTCATCAGTCTGGCCATCCGCGGCGGGATCAGCATCGAGGAGATCGTCGAGCAGTTGAACAGCACCCACGCCTGCCCATCCTACCAGTTCGCCCGAGGCCGCGGCAAGCCGGTCTCCCCCGGCAAGTCCTGCGCCTCGGCCATCGCCCGCAAATTGACGGAAATAAAGGAACAGCTGGCATCGCGGCACCGGGAAGGCCGCCTCAGCGAGCAACTGGAAAGCCAGCCGGAGGACAAAGAGCGCCCGGACCACTGTCCCGTGTGCGGCGAGGTGATGCGCCGCGCCGAGGGGTGCTTCGTCTGCCAGAACTGCGGGTACGGGAAGTGCTAGACCAAACACCTGTCAAAGGGAGGCACCCTTTTGTCCCGCCTACACTTTATCGTCCTCACCCTGGTTTTTTGCATTGCTTGCTTTATATCGTTCCAGCCGACCGCCGGAGCAGCTTCTCAAACCGCTGCAATCGGTATAGTTCTTGACGGCCTGCCCCTAACCACCGATGTTCCCCCGCTGGCGCGGAACGGGCGCGTGTATCTCCCGTTCCGCGTCCTGGCCGAAGCGATGAATATCACGGTCTCCTGGGACCCCGCCACGCGGACGGTCCACGCCCGCGACGGCGGGACAGCCCTGGAGCTGGCCGTCGGCCGCCCAACCGCCGTCAAGAACGGCTCTCCGGTACCCCTTGACGCCCCGCCCCTGGCCGCCGCCGGCCGTACCCTGCTCCCCTTACGCTTCTTCGGGGAAGCCTTCGGGGCACAGGTGCAATGGGATCCCGCCACCGGGAGCGTCCGTGTCTTCTCCCCGCCGCGGGTGATACCCGTCACCGGCTTTTACGCCCTTGGGGACAGCCGTACCAGCAGTTGGGAGGACCTCTTCGACCACCCGTACCCGCAAACGGCAAGAGGGCGCACCGACCTGTGCGGAGAGCTGGCCCTCGGCTGGTATAGCCTGGACGCCGGGGGGAACCTGTTGACCCAAAGCACCACCGGCTGGCGCCGGCCGGACGGCTGGGAGAATGTTTTGCAGGCGGCGGAGAAGTACGACCTCCGCACCGCGATGGTCGTGCACGTCACCGACGCCGACGGCGGGCTTTCCCGCCTGCTCGGCGACCCCGGCGCGGTGGACCACGCAGTACAGGCCATCGCCGCCGAAGCCCGGCAGTACCAGGGCATCAACCTGGACTTCGAAGGCCTGGGATGGCGGGAAGAGGGCGCGGCCCTGGCCGCTACGCGGGCCGGGTTTACCGCTTTCGTCACCCAGCTGGCCGAGCGTCTTGAAGCGTCCGGGCTGGAACTCACCCTCACCCTGCATGCGCCCAACAGCGCCTACCGCGGCTATGATTACCGGGCGCTGAGCGAACTGGCCGACCGTATTATTGTCATGGCCTACGATTACGGCCCGCGGCCCGAACCGGCCGACCGCGTCCTGGAAGCAGTGCAAATGGCCGCCCGTGAGGTACCGCCGGAGAAGCTCGTCCTGGGCATCTCCGTCCCCAATGAAACGCCGGAGAGTATCCTGACCAAGGTGGGTATCGCCAAGCGCTGTCGCCTCGGCGGCATCGCCCTGTGGCGCCTGGGCCTGCTTTCCGATGAAATGTGGCAGACCCTGGGCCGGACCATCGCACCGCGGCCGGCCGCCGGCCCGCCACCGGTGCAGAAATAGGATATCGGCGGCCTATCCCGTCCCCCCTGGCCCCTTCTTGTGCACCAGAGCCAGGTACGGAGCGCACTCCCGAAGTTGCTCCAGGTAATGCCGCAGGATGGCCGCTGAGGCCAGCGGGTCCAGCCGCAGATCGGGATTCGAAATGTAATAAAGGTTGCGGCAGAGCGCGCCATCCAGTAAAACCAGGGGATGGACGGTCAGCGCGTTGACCGTTGTCACCGGCGGGAAACGCAGGAGGTCATAGGCGCAAAGCACCATACAGCGGCTTTGCGAGCAATACGCGTTCAGTATCTTCTCATAATCCACTATCCGGTCCAAAGGAACACCTGCCCCGATCATCCACGTCATTTCCACGGCCACCCGCAGGCCGGCGAAGCCCTCTTTCAAGGCCTGGGACTCCCGTACGGCGAGCATGGTGACCGATTCGTCCGGATTGAACGAGGCTCCTCCCGGGAAGAAGTCCTCCCAGGAGGCGAAAACCAATTGTCCGGGGCGTAACCCCTCCATCTCCTTCAGCAGCCCGCGGCAGAGTTCCCAGATCAGAAAAACCGTCTGGTAGTCGTCGACCACGTAGACGCATTTCATCCCGCCGGCCAGACCGTCCCGCAAAAGAGACAGCAGCAGCATAATCCGTTCTCTAATCCCTTGGTGCAAAATGCAGACATGGTCACCCGCCCACAGAGGCGGGGCGTTACTCAGTGTTGCCGGGTCCTTCATGGTCATCCCCCCCAAAGTGGTGTTTTAGGGAGTAGGGCGGTGGCCGGAGCCGGCCGGACGCCGCCAGGCGGTCCGGCCACCAACCCCAAGCGCTGGGTGGCCTAACGAGGCAGGAACGCCAGCAACTGCTCGAAGACCGTATCCAGAAGGCCGATGACCTTCGCGGGTTCAGCTTTTAGCTCGGGGACCAGCTCCCCCAAGCGCGTGAACACGCTGTTCAGCGGATCCAGGAACGGCACCGGTTGATCCGGCAGGGCGGTCAGCAGCCCGGCCACCGCCTGCAGGAGTACGCCCACGGCTCGGAGAAGCTCCCCGGCCGGGGCGATCACGGCGTTCGCCAGGGCCTGCACGAGCGCGACGGTCGCGGACAGGAGTTCTTGCTCCGGATAGGTCGCCAGGGCGTTGAGCTGAGCATTGATCATTATCCGGGCGGCCGCCAGATCGTCCACCTTCACCGCGCCACCGTGCCGGCGGTGTTGTTGACCGCCGCCTGTACACCCACCGGAGCGCCGGACTGCTGCAGAACCCGCCCCAGATCACGCAGGACGGCGGAAACCGCGCCCGGCAGGCTCTCCGGCGTCGGAGCCGGGAGGGTGTTGATCATCTGCCGCGCCATCGCCGTCACCGCTGCCGGGCAGTCCCGGAAGATCGTCCAGGACATCGCCGGGAATATCCGTCACCTGGCCCAGCGTATCATCTACCACACCGATTAAGCCCCTTCGACCTGCAGTGGCGGCCGGCGCGGGGGCGCCTTCACCCGTCTCCTCGTACCGGGGGCGCAGTCACCGGCGCAAGAAGGACGCAGCGGGCCAGGGGTGGGCGCCCGACAAGACGCCGGCCACCACCCAGCAGGTGGACAAGAATCCGCAGGGCCGGGAGGAAACCCTGGCCTCGGGATCCGCTATTCAGTTGTGGCTAGTGAGACCGTGGGAAACTTGAAGAAGGGCAGACTTCACCCCGGAAGGGCAAAAAGGGACATGTCGGGCGAGAAATAGCACAACCGGGAGGCCTCCGGCAGCCAGCCCGACGGCAGAGGCGAAACAACAAGGAGACCGTCCGCGGTCAGGGCGCCGGACACAGCGCCGGCACCCGCGGCGCTTCCCCCGGAAGCAGTGCAGCCGTCGCCAGCCGTGGTCGCCGCCTGGGAGATCACGGCGTCGGGAACGCCCGGAGTTCCATTTGCCTTATACCGGCGGGCGGGGCACGCCGGAGCCGGCTGGCAGCCGTCTTGGGAAGCAATGAAAGCCAATGATGCTCCGTCACTCAACCCGCCGAAACGGAGGGCCGGCAGCAATACACCCGGTTCACCGGCGTAATCTGGAGCAACCCCCGCGGTAATAACAATTTGCTCCTGACAGGCGGGAGCCTCGTTTACGGGACTCGGGCCGTTCGGCGCACCCGGGGCAACCGCCTCTGCCACGTCCTCAACCGGTGGCGGCAACTCTTCGTCGCAGGGGAGCGGGGAACCGGGCTCCTCGTCACCGGGCAGGTCGCTGCCCGCGCCCGGGGTACCGACACCGACATCCAGGTCCGGACCCGTGTCCACGCCGATGCCCAGCCCGTTGTCACCGATCCCCACGTCCACGCCGGCTTCCACACCCGTGTTCAGCGAGAGATTCGTACCTAGCGGCAAAGCGGTTTCCAGCGCCACGCCAGTGTCTGCGCCTACACCGACGTCCAGGCCTTCATCGCTCAAACCGGCCCCTGTACTAAGATCCACGCCCACGTCCGCGGTGGGCAACACCGCATCCACCACGGGCAGATCGTCCAGATCCGCATCCACACCAACATCGGCATCCAGCAGGGACGAACCGCCGACATTAAGACCCACCGAGGCACCGGCGCCCGCACCCGGCATAACGCTGCCGCTATCGACCCTCGCCGAGACCCCCGGCAGGCCGTCCCCTTCGCCGACACTGACCCCGACATTCGCCAAACCGCCCAGGTCGAGTTTCAGTGAAAGGGCCTCTGCGGAACGGACGGGACCCGTAACCAGGAAAAATAATGTCATGGCAACCAGCCACGGCCAGAACCGTCCGCAGCCTGCGCCTATCGATTTTCCCCGGCCCATCCCGACCATCATAGACCTCTCCTGTTGTCACTGTCATCCGCCTCCACCTTAACGTGCTCATAACAAACGCGTCAACGCATATAAGCTTTTTGTAATGTATACCTTTCGGGCTTTTTCGACGTATGTCGCAAACCAGGTTTCCTTAACTGGCAGCGGCGCATAAACCCCACCCGCCCGTCCCATACTAGGCCAAACCTACCGTGGAGGAGAACGCCGAATGACAGTCGAAACCAGGATTCAGCAAGCCATGTCCTTACTGAAGACGGCCAGCGGTAACCTCTCCACCTTTGCGCTGGAAACGAAGGATCGGGAGGCCAGGAAGTTCTACATGGAGGCGGCGCAGCAGCTGGACGCCATCAACGACAAACTCTCCGCGCGCCTGAATACGGTCCGCAACGAAGAACCCCCCGCGGCCGATACCGGTGCAGCGGTCTCGGGTCTGCTACGCCGGCGGCCGATCAAGAAGCTGTAAAAGCACCGCTCCCCTTGTCAACCCCCACCTTTGGCCGGCGTCCGGCCGGCCATCTCCCTTCTTCTTATCGCATCCTGTGCCGTTTGGCAGCGGGTCAAGTCCTCACGGCCTTGGTGCTTCAGAACCGCTTTGTTGCCTACGCGTCGAAAGCCACTCCAGGCCAACCCCCAGCAGGGCCACGGCCACGTAGGCCAGCCATCCGCCAAAGAACGCCAAGCCGAAGTAAACGGTGTTCCACTCGTTAAAACAGATCGGCATAACGAACTGGTCAAGCACAAAACCGATCCCCGTCGTAACGTACCAAACGCCAAGCGTTATCCGTTCAAGCACTGCCACCTGCCCCCGTCCCGCCGGCTACCGACGCTGATCCGGAAGCCTTACAGACTTACGATGAGCATACCACAACCGCGCCTAGCATCGGCCTGTGTACACCTTCCTCGCCCGGCGTGCTGGCCGGGCGCAACGTCAGAGCCCCCATGTCCTGCGTCTAGCACGATCTTAGTTTCAACCCTCGCCCGGCGTGCTGGCCGGGCGCAACACCTGCCCAAG
>JASEER010000025.1 GCA_030019475.1 Thermoanaerobacterales bacterium
GCAACGGGTGCGACATTGAGATTCTGGCCTGCCTTACGCCGCTTTACGATGTCGAGCGTTTCGGTATTCTGAATATCGGTAACCCGAAACACGCCGATATCCTGGTCGTTACCGGGCCGGTAAACAAGCGTAACCACCGTGTACTGGAGAACCTTTACAACCAGACGCCCGACCCGAAGATGGTCCTGGCCGTGGGAGCCTGCGCCGCCACGGGTGGCATTTTCCATAACTGCTACAACGTGCTGGGGGGCATTGACAAGGTCATTCCCGTTGACGTATATGTCCCCGGCTGCCCACCGCGCCCGGAGGCGATTATCGACGGGGTGGTGCTGGCGCTGGAGAAGCTGAAAAAGAGCCGCAAACAAGTGGGGTGAGAGCGATGCAGAGTACGCCAACCGATAAGCAAGAGCTTTTGACCGTTGCTGAGAAACTGGCCGGCGAGGGGGCGCGGCTCGCGGCCGCCACCTGTCTGGATGCCGGTGACCGGTTTGAGGTCATCTACCATTTTCAGAAGGATCATGAAACACTGAACGTCCGGGTAATGATCAGCAAGGACGAGGAGCTGCCCAGTATCTCGGGTATTATGTTGCCGGCGGCGCTCATCGAGAATGAAATGAGTGAATTCTTCGGGCTGAAGATCGTGGGGAAGGCCATTGATTTCCAGGGAAGGATGCTGCTGGCGGAAGAAAGCCCGCAGACCCCGCTGCTCAAGTCTTAGCCTACCCGAATCGGACCCAGTTCAGATGGAGAGGGGAGTACGAGATGGCGCGCATCACCTTTCCTTTCGGGCCGCAGCACCCGGTTCTGCCGGAGGCCATCCAGCTCAAGCTGACTTGCGAGGATGAGCGGGTCGTCGACGCCATGCCCGTTATCGGTTACATGCATAGAGGCATTGAGAAAGCGGCCGAAAGGAACCCGTTTGCCAATAACGTCTTCTTGTGCGAGCGGATTTGCGGTATCTGCAGCTTTATCCATGCTCTGAGCTACTGCCAGTTGATCGAGCAGATCATGGACATCGAAGTGCCGCCGCGGGCCAGATACCTGAGGGTCGCCTGGAGCGAGCTTTCCAGAATCCACAGCCACATGCTCTGGCTGGGCCTCCTGGCCGACTCCTTCGGGTTTGAAAGCCTCTTTATGCAGTGCTGGCGGGCGCGGGAGATCGTTCTGGATATTCTCGAGATGACCACCGGGCAGCGTGTTATCCAGTCCTCCTGTGTCATCGGCGGCGTGCGGCGTAACATCGATGACGAGATGGCCAAGACCGTCCTGGAGAAGATGAATGAATTCAAGAGACAGTTTGACGCCATTTTCCCGGTGTTCAAAAAGGATTACACCATTAAATCGCGTACTGTGGAGAAGGGTATTTTGCCCCACGACAAGGCCTGGCAACTGGGCGCCGTGGGTCCGACCCTGAGGGGCAGCGGCGTTTCCTGGGACACGCGGAGCACCGGATACGCGGCTTACGGCGAGTTGGGTTTCGAACCGGTGGTCGAACAGGGTTGCGACTCCTATGCCCGCACCCTGGTCCGCGCCCGTGAAGTCTACCAATCGGCCGAACTGGTGGTTAAAGCCGTGCAAAACCTGCCGGACGGTGAACTCGCGGTTAAGGTCAAGGGCTTCCCCAACGGTGAGGGAATCATGCGCGTCGAGCAGCCGCGGGGCGAGCTTTTCGATTATGCCCGGGGCAATGGCACGCCGCACCTGGAGCGTTTGAAAGTGCGGACTCCGACCTTTTCCAACATCCCGGCCCTCCTCGTGATGCTCCCCGGGGCGGAACTGGCGGACGTACCGGTGATCACTCTCTCCATTGATCCGTGCATCGCCTGCACAGAGCGTTAACCAAGGGAGGCCGGCCTATGCCCTTTATGATCGGCAATATCCTGAAAAACCTGGTTTCGGGGCCGGCAACGCGCCCGTACCCCGTTGCGACACGTGACCCGTTTCCCGGGGCACGGGGAGAGATCGTATTTTACGAGGACCGCTGCTGTTATTGCGGGATGTGCGCACGGGGCTGTCCGGCCGAGGCCATTTCCATTCAGGGGTCCCGGAAAAACGGGGACATCACCCTGGGTTACAACCCCTTCTCCTGTATCTACTGCGGCAAATGCGCGGAGATGTGTCCCTGCTGTGCGGTCGAGATCCTGGGACCTCATGCCAAGCCGGCTTACAAGAAGGTAACCTTCTTCCGGGAGAGCGAACCCGTCTAGGGGCCGTCCGAGGGGCGGCTGACCGGAAGCTGAACATGTTCCCGCAAGAAAAAGGGGCTTCAGGGCCCCTTTTCCATCGGCCCCGGCGGTTGCCGCCGGCTCCCGAAGGGGTTACACTTGAAGTACAGGCTTGGCCTTCTTCAACGACGGTATTCTCTTTGTGAGGTGGGATGGGCAATGTGCATGCAGACGCCTTGGGAAAAGGCCCTGGACTTTCACGGGCATGTCTGCCCGGGCCTCGTGCTCGGCTTCCGGGCGGCGGAGGCCGGGATGCGGGCCCTGGGACTAGAGGCGGCGGACGGTGGCAACCTGGTCGCCGTGGTGGAGAACGACGCCTGCGGCGTGGATGCCGTGCAAGTGGTGACCGGCTGTACGGCAGGCAAGGGCAACCTGGTCCTGCGCGACTGGGGTAAACAAGTCTACACCTTTATCCGCCGGGATACCGGTACGGCGGTGCGGGTGGCCGTGCGGTACGGAGCCATGTCTCCGGCCCCGGATATGCTGGCCCTGCAAGAGAAGGCGGCCGGCGGGGGCCTTGACGCCGAGGAAGAACGGATGCTGGCCCGCCTCCGGGAGAGCGCGGCCGACCGGCTTTTGGAGATGCCGGAGGATGAACTGCTTGAGGTACGGACCATGCGGACCGAATGCCCGCCGCGGGCGCGCCTCCGGGCTACCGTACAGTGTGCCTGGTGCGGGGAGGGGGTTATGGAGACACGGGCCAAGGTATACGGGGGACGCCTCATTTGCCCCGCCTGCTTCTTGGAAACACAAGCCTGATACCTGCTGAAGAAAGCGGCGTTTTCTGGGGCGGCCCGGGCGGCACGCCCCTTGTGCGTTTCAAGGAGCCTGTCCGGGTTTGGCAGGAATAGTCAGGCGAAGGGTCGAAATACAATAGCAGGTGTAACAGGAGGGTAGTTGTATAATGAGGATCGCCGTTTTCACGGATAGCTACCGGCCTTACACCAGCGGCGTGGTGCGTTCCATCGAGACCTGCCGCCACGAATTGGAGGCGCGCGGGCACCAGGTCTTTATCTTTGCCCCGCGCTACAATTGGGGTCGATATGGTGAAGAGCGCGCAGGGGAAAAGCGTGTCTTTCGCTTTTGTGCCTTCCCCACGCCCAATAAGACGGGTTTCAGCCTGGCGATTCCCCTGTCGATACACCTGCGGCAGGACTTGCGGCGGCTCGGTGTCGACCTGGTGCACGTGCATTCACCTTTCCTCCTTGGGAGACTGGGCGCGCGTGCGGCCAGGGACCTCGGGCTACCGCTGGTTTTCACCCACCACACCCTTTACGACCAGTACGTACATTACTTCCCCGTGGCCCGCAAACTCACCCGGCAGGTCACGCAACGCCTGGCGGTGGGCTTCTGCAACCGGTGCGACGTCGTGCTGGTGCCGACCAGGGTGATCGGCGATTACATCCGGGAACTCGGCGTTACATCGCCGATCAAGGACCTCCCCACGGGGATCAGGATCGAGGATTTCTCAGGGGGGGACCGGAAAGGGTTGCGTCAACGGTTCGGTATCGCGGATGATGAAAAGGTCCTGCTGTTCGTTGGGCGTATGGGGTTGGAGAAGAACGTGGATTTCCTGCTGCGCGCCTTTCAGCTTGTCCGGGCCTCCCACCCGGGCCTGCCCCTCCGTTTGGTCCTGGTCGGCGGGGGCCCGGAGATGGATAATTTCCAGCGCCTGGCGGCCACCCTGGGTATCGCGGAACACACCCTCTTTGCCGGTCCGGTGGCGCCGGAAAAGATGGGAGACTGTTACGCCGGGGCTGACCTCTTCGTCTTCGCCTCGGTTACCGAGACCCAGGGGCTGGTGATCGGGGAGGCCAAGGCGGCCGGCCTGCCTGCGGTGGCCGTGCGGGCCTTTGGGGTGAGCGAGATGGTCACGGACGGGGAAGACGGGTTCCTCACCCCCGAGGATGAGGCGGCCTTTGCGGAGAAGGTGGGGCGCCTGGTAACGGAAGACGAGCTGTACCGGCGGTTTGCCGCCGCCGCCCGGGCCAACGCCGCCCGGCTTTCGGCCCAGGCCCTGACGGACCGGCTTCTGGGAATCTACCGTGCCCTGCTGGACGAACGGGCGCTTTCTCCACAAGGGAGGGGAAGGAAATCGTCCTAGACGCCCGAGAGCTTGACAACATCATCTCCCGGACACTTGAGGCCATCGAGGCCAGCAAGACGGAGATTTACGAGATCGCCGCCAACGCCGAGGCCGAGGTCGTGAGGGTCAAGGAAGCGCTCGAGGATGTCCGGCAGGAAACGCTGGAGGTCATCGAGCGCGTGGACCGGCTGAGCGTCCAGGAGCGGCAGGCCCGTGTCCGCCTGATGGAAGTCAGCCGCGATTTCGGTCGCTATACCGAGCAGGACATCAAGGATGCCTACGAAAAGGCGCAGAACATCCAGATCGAGCTTATCAAACTGCGGGAGCGCGAGAGGCTTCTGCGGTACCAGCGGGACGAACTGTCCCGCAGCCTGCGCCGCCTGGAGCAAACGCGGGAGCGCGCTGAGCGGTTGATGTCGCAGGTGGGCGTGGTCCTCAACTACCTGACCAAGGACCTGAACAACCTGAGCGAACGCCTGGACGAGGTCCAGGAGTTCCAGAGACTGCGGCTGCGGATCATCGAGGCCCAGGAAGAGGAGCGGCGCCGCGTGGCGCGGGAGATCCACGACGGGCCGGCCCAGGCGATGGCCAATATCGTGATGCGCGCCGATTACTGCACCCGGCTGTACCAGATCGACCCCGGGAAGGTGGTCGAAGAACTGGCGGCCCTGCAGCAGCTGGTACGGTCCTGCCTGGACGAGGTGCGCAAGATCATCTTCGACCTGCGGCCCATGGCCCTGGACGACCTTGGCCTGGTCCCGGCCCTCAAGCGCTTCCTTAAACAGTACGAAGAACAATATGGCCTGGCCGTCGAAATGGTCTTCTTCGGACAGGGTGAACGCCTTGAACCCGCCATCGAGGTCGCTCTCTTTCGCGTTATCCAGGAGGCCTTGAACAACGTGCGTAAGCACGCGGAGGCCAGCAGCGTCCTGGTCAAGGTGGAGGTAACGCCCGACATAGTAAATCTCCTCGTACGGGATAACGGGCGCGGGTTCGATGTAGACGCCGCCCTGGGCGACGCGGGACGCCGGGGTTACGGTCTTACGGGAATGCGTGAGCGCATCGCCCTCCTCAAGGGGCAGATCAAGTTCCGGTCGGCCCCCGGCCGGGGGACGAACGTTATCATCAACGTGCCGCTGGGTAACAAATTGGAAGAGGAAGACAAGACGGAGAAGGCGAGGGGGAGGAGGAGTAAGAGATCCTATGACACCCGTAAGGCTGCTGATCGTTGATGACCATGCGCTGATCCGTGAGGGCCTGGCGAAGATCCTCTCAACCGAACCGCGCGTCACGGTTGTGGGGGAAGCCGCCAGCGGGGACGAGGCTCTCGCCGTGGTCCGGTCACGGGGGGTGGACGTCGTCCTCCTGGACGTCAATATGCCCGGAAAGAACGGTATCCAGACCTGCCGGGAAATCAAGGCCATAAATCCCGAAATCGGGGTCATCGCCCTGACCATCCATGACCAGGAGGAGTATCTCTTTGAAATGATCCGCGCGGGGGTGGCCGGCTACGTCCTGAAGGACATCAGCCCCCAGCTGTTAATCGACACCATCCTGCGTGTTGCGGACGGCGAATCCTTTATACCCCCGTCGCTCGTGAGCAAGGTGTTTAAGGAATTCAACCGCCTGTACCAGTCCCCGCCCAAGCGCCGTTACCACGATGACCTTACGGAGCGGGAGCTTGAGGTTCTGCAGCTCGTCGCGCTGGGCGAGTCCAACCGTGCCATCGCCGGGCGCCTCTTCATCAGCGAGAAGACGGTCAAGAACCACCTGACGAACATCTTCCAGAAAATCGGGGTCAGCGACCGCACCCAGGCCGCCCTCTACGCCGTTAAGAACCGCCTGGTCGAGATCTGAAGCCGTCCGTTGGCAGAGCCGCAAGGCCTTCCGTATACAGGACCAGGTCGTTCCCGCTGAAAAGTACGAAGCGCACCTCTTGAAAGGGCTTCTTCCGTAAAAAGGCGCTGACCGCCGCCAGGGCGATCCGTGACGCCCGCCTTTTCGGAAAGCCGTAGGCCCCCGTGCTGATCGCCGGGAAGGCGATGGTGCCGAGCCCGTGGTCCAGGGCGAGGGCCAGGCAGTTCTCATAAGCCCGGCGCAGGAGTTCGTCCTCGCCGGCGGCGCCTCCCCGCCAGACCGGCCCCACGGTATGGATGACGTGACGTGTCGGCAGAAAGCCCCCGGTGGTGATCACCGCCCGCCCGGTGGGCAACGGGCCCCGTTCAGCCACGATGCGTCGGCATTCCTCCAGGATGGCCGGCCCGCCGGCGCGGTGGATGGCCCCGTCCACCCCGCCGCCGCCCATCAGCCCCGGGTTGGCGGCGTTCACGATGGCGTCAACTTCTTGCCGCGTGATATCCCCGCGCAGGGCGACCAGCCTTGTTGGCCCGAGTAAGACTTCCATCTCCCGCGAATTCCCTCCGGAGACGCCTGTTTATTCTCCCAGTATAACGGGAGCATCCGCCGCCGGTCCACCCGGCGTGGGCCCCCTGGGACCGCAATCCCGCCCCCTCCCGGACGACAGGTACCCGAAAAGATGAGCCCGCAGCCCGATGGCCCACGGCGCCACCGGCCTTAGAATAGGGGTGTAAGGTGCTTGCACGGATGGGGGTGCCGGGGGCATGGCGTCGGCGGTTGCGGGGCTCAGGCGCTTCCGGGCGAGCGAGGGCGGACAGGGGCTGGTCGAGTACGCCCCGCTGCTCGCCCTGGCGGTTATGACGGCCCTGGTCGGGTTGCAGGCCCTGGCCGGCGTGGTCCACGGAGTGTACGGCGAAATCCGGAGCAGGTTCACCGGGTAGACGGGCCGGCAGGTCCGGGTGGGAGATGAGACTCTGGTCCCCGGCGAAATGTGACGCGCGGGGCCGCTGGAATGAGACCAGCGCCCGATGGCGGGCGGCGCCGGGGGTGCTAGGATAAAAGAAAAACACTCTTTAAGGGGGTGCATCACGGTGAAGGAGTTGCTCGGTAGGCTGTGGAAGGACGAATCCGGTCAGGGAATGGCGGAGTACGGTCTCATTCTGGCGTTGATTGCGGTCGTTGTCATCGCTGCGGCAGTAAGCCTGGGAACGAGCATTAGTGACAAGTTTTCTGGTGTTGCGGGCGAAATCTCAAAAACTCGCCCGTAAGCTATCACGGGTTCAACCAACATTTGCCGGTTTATACATTAGGGGACTTGGACCCTACTCGCGGATCAGAACACGGGTAGGGTCCTTCCATAGGAGAGAGAGAGGAGGGGAAGCCCTTGCCGGCCATCGACGTTATCCTGTTGATGCTGGTCGCGGTCTGCGCCGTCACCGACCTCCGCGGGGGCCGGATCCATAACTGGGCGACCGCCCCGGCCGCGGCGGCGGGGCTGGCCCTGGGCCTCGCCCTGGACGGCCCCGGCGGCCTCTGGCTCGGCCTTCAGGGCCTGCTCCTCGGGCTGGGCCTGCTGCTGATCCCCTACCTTGGGGGGCACGTCGGGGCGGGTGACGTCAAGCTTCTTGGCGCCGTCGGGGCACTGAAGGGACCCGCTTTCGTTCTTTATGCCGGACTCTGGGGCGCCGTTGCCGGCGGGGTGCTGGCCCTGGCCATCCTGGCCTGGCGGGGGAGCTTGGCGGTCAGCTTGCGGCACGTCGGGCTCTGCCTGATGTACCGCAACACGGGAGCGGTGAACCTGAGCGGGGCGGGGATGCCCTACGCCCTGCCCATCGCCGCCGGCGTCCTTGTAACCTACCTGGTGTGGTGAGGAAGATGCCGCGACGAACCTTCTGGCGCGAAAGACGGGGGCAGGCGGTGGTGGAGTTCGCCCTGCTCCTGCCGGTGCTCCTCTTGATCCTCTTCGGGACCATCGAGTTCGGGCGGCTGTTCGCCGCCTCCCTGGTTCTGGGCAACGCGGCGCGGGACGGAGCGCGCCTGGCGGCCGTGGGGGCGGGCGACGGCGAGGTCGTGGACAGCGTGCTCGCCGCCTGTCTCTCCCTGGGGGAAGACGTGCGGGACCGGATCGAGATCGATATCGACCCGGAGGACGAGGCGCGGGAGAGCGGGGGAACGGTGACCGTCGCCCTTCGTTATCCCCTGCCCCTGGTGACGCCGGTCCTGTCCGACCTTGTGCCCAACCCCTTCCCGCTAAACGCGGCATGCGTGATGCGCGTGGAATGACGGGAGAGAGGGGATGAACATGTTACGCAATGAGCGGGGGGCGATGGCCGTCCTGGTGGCCGCCGCCCTGGTCGTCTTGTCGGGCTGCCTGGCATTGGCGGCCGATGTCGGGCAGTTGGCCCTCTGGCAGGTGCGCGCGGCCAACGCCGCCGACGCCGCCGCCCTGGCCGGCGCGCAGGAACTTATGGACCATCCGGGCGCCGCTTTTGATGCCGCTATGGCATACGGCCAGGCCAACGGGATAGCGCCGGGGGAGATGACCATCACCGTTACGGACTCGGTCGCCGTGGACATCGTGCGGCCGGTGGAATTCGCTTTTGCGCCGGTGCTCGGCATACACAGCGGCGCGGCGCGCGCGCACGCCCGGGCGGTCGCCGGACCCGTCACCGGGGTGAGCGGGGTGGCGCCCCTCGCCGTCCCGGACCAGGAATTCGAATACGGCGCCCTGTACCAGCTGAAAGCCAACCACTGGCAGAAAGGTCACCTCGGGCGCGGAGAGTTCGGCGCCCTGGGTCTGGGAGAGCATGGCGCCGATCACTACCGTGACAACCTCAAAAAGGGGTATCCGGGGATGTTGAGGGTGGGTGACGTGGTGCCCACCGAAAGCGGCAACATGTCCGGCCCCACGCAGGAGGCGATCGCCGACCGGTTTGCCCGCTGCGACGACGGCTGCACTTTTGACCATTTTACGCGGGACTGCCCGCGTGTGCTCATCGTGCCGGTATACGAGCCGGTCGCGGAACATAAGGTGGACGAAGTGCGGATCGCGGGGTTCGCCGCCTTTTGGGTGGAGAATATCCCCGGGAACGGTAACGATAGCGTTATTGAGGGCAGATTTGTGCGGACGGTCACGGCCGGAAATGTTGACCCCGACGCGGAAGGTTATGGGCTGTACGGTGTTCGCCTGATCGAATAAAGCAGGGCGCTACGGCTCAGCGGCAGCTGCGGAGTGAAAAGCGATCCCGACCACTCCGGGACCGACGTGGCTCCCGATAATGGCCCCGGCCTGGCAGACGACGCAGGGTGGTTCGCCGAGGGCATCGCTGAGCAGTCCCAGGAACTGGTCCCGCAGGACGGCGTCGTTGCCCCAGACCACGCCGCAGCGCAGGCTCCCGTGCGCGCCCCGTGCTTCGGTCACGATCCGGACCAGGCTCTCCAGGGCTTTAGCGCGCCCCCGTACCTTCTCCACGGGGGTGACAACCCCGTCTTTCAGGCAAAGCACCGGCTTTATGCTCAGGATCGACCCGAGAAAGGCCTGGGCGGGCCCGATACGCCCGCCTCGCTGCAGGTACTCCAGGGTATCGACCATAAAATAAACGTGCGTCTTTTCGACCAGGCGACGGCAGAGGGCCAGAACGGCGGCATGGTCCGCCCCTTCGGCCGCGGCCTGCGCGGCGGCGAGAACGATCAGGCCCAGCGCGGAACTGGTCAGCCTGGTGTCGATGACGTCGATAGGGGCATCGGCCAGCATGGACCGGGCGAGGGTGGCCGATTGCACGGTCCCGCTCAGCCGGGCGGAGATGTGCAGGGAGATAACGCTGTCCCCGGCGGCCGTAAGGGCCCGGTAGACCTCCAGAAACTCGGCCGGAGAGGGTTGTGAGGTCGAGGCCCGCTCATTAACAAGGCGGCGGTAGAACTGCTCATTGCTTAAGTCGACCCCGTCCCGCAGGGCCTCCTCACCGAACAAAACCTTGAGCGGGACGATGGCAATATCAAGTTGATCGGCTACATCAGCCGGAAGATCGGCAGTACTGTCCGTGACAATATGCGCGCGGCGCATCACGTTTCGCCCCTTACTCCACGGAAATAATAAAGTGATAGAGCGGCTGCCCGCCGTAGTGGACCTCAAACTCCACTTCAGGCATGCACTCCTGCAACTGCAGGGCGATCTGCTCAGCCGTCGCCTGGGAAACATCGCCCCCGTAGTAAAGGGTCACCAGGGAGCCCGGTCCGGCCACGTGGGCGATGACCGCCGCTGTCGTCTCGGCCAGGGATTCACCCCGGAAGACGTTCTCCTCCGCCAGTCCAAGGTACTCACCCGCACGTATGGACTGACCGTTAAGCCTGGCGTCCCGGACGGCGCTGGTCACCTCGCCGGTCTTAACCCCTTCGGCGGCCGTCTTCATCCGCTCAAGGTTGGCTTCCACAGGGGCATTGGGATCGAAGGCCAGCAGGGCGGCCAGGCCCTGGGGGATGCTCGTTGTCGGCACCACCTGGATGTCCTTGCCGCCCAGCTTCCTCGCCTGTTCCGCCGCCAGGACGACGTTCTTGTTGTTCGGCAGGATGATAACGCGCGGCGCCGCGACCTGCTCTGCGGCACGGACAATTTCCTCGGTACTGGGGTTCATGGTCTGGCCGCCACTGAGAACAATGTCGGCGCCCATGCTTTCCATTATGCTGGTGAGCCCTTCGCCAAGGGCGACGCTGACGACCCCGACAGGCTTTTCTTCGGTCTTCAATCGCGCATGCTGCTCGCGCATGTTGTTGACTTGAACGGCCGTCAATTCGCCGAAGCGCAGGCCGGTCTCCAGAACCCGGCCGGGGTGGTTGGAGTGGATGTGGACCTTCAGCGTCTGGTGGTTGCCGACCACCATCAGGCAATCGCCCATTCCTTCCAGGGCGGCACGGACCTCCTCGGCCAGCAGGCACTCGCCCCGGATGATGAACTCGGTGCAATAAGCGAAAACGATGGGGCCTTGATATTCACCGGCGGCGGAGGGAGCGGAAGGCCCCTCTTTCCCCTCATCCGGCCCTGGAAACACCGGCGGAAACTCCAGCAGGGCGCTCTCGTGGGCGCGGCGAAAGGTCTGGAGAATCCCCTCCAGAATGACCACATAGCCCTTACCGCCGGCGTCGACGACACCCGTTTCCTTAAGGATGGGCAGTATATCCGGTGTTTCGGCAAGGGCACGCAGGGCCTCCCGGTAGATGTGCAGGCTCAGGCGCCGCAGGTCCGCCGTACGGGCGGCGGCGAAGCGGGCCGCCTCAGCGGCCCGGCGGGCGACCGTAAGGATGGTCCCCTCGACGGGCTGTCCCACGGCGCGGTAGGCGAGATCGGCACCGGCCGCCAGGGCTTCGGCGATATCGGGAGCGGTGGCCCGGCGCTTGGCGGCCAGGGCATTGGCGAAACCCTGCAGAAGCTGGGAGAGGATGACCCCCGAGTTGCCCCGGGCGCCGGCAAGGGCGCCGCGCGCCGCCGCTGCGGCCACACTGGCAATGGCGTCGTCCTTCACGGTGCCGATCTCCTGCAGGGCGGCGATAAAGGTAAGGTACATATTCGTTCCCGTGTCCCCGTCGGGAACCGGGAAGACATTGAGGTTATCGATCTCTTTACGTAATCGTGCGAGCCGCGTGGCGCCGGCCGCGAAGATCTCTTGGAGCTGCGGGCCTTCAATGGCTTGGAGGGTCACGCCTTTCTTCTCCCTTCGCTGGTAACTATTCGACGGGAGACCACATATCCCTCCTTTTGCCCAAATCTTTGGTTAGCTGGTCACTTGTTCAAATTAGTGTACTAATGCTATCCTGAAGCGGCCTGTCTTACTCAGCGGCGCCCCGGGCAACCGCTTCGGGAATGGCCCTTGACTTCGCATCGGCCTTTCGCTAAGATAAAAAGGTAAGCCGGGATGTAGCTCAGTTTGGCTAGAGCGCACGGTTCGGGACCGTGAGGTCGCAGGTTCAAATCCTGTCATCCCGACCATTTTTAAAGGATACTAAGTGCCCGACTTCACAATACATAAAATTCTATAAGGGGGATGAGTAGGTGAATCTTCTGATCATGGGGCCGCCCGGCGGCGGCAAGGGCACACAGGCCGAGTTCATCGTCAAAAACCTCAATGTGACCCACATCTCCACCGGCGATATGTTCCGTGAGGCCGTCAAGGCCGGCACCGAGATGGGGAAGAAGGCCAAGGAGTATATGGACAGCGGCAAGCTTGTGCCGGATGAGGTCGTCGTCGGCATGGTGCGGGACAGGCTCTCCCAGCCTGACTGCGCCAAGGGCTGGCTCCTGGACGGCTTCCCGCGTACCGTGGCCCAGGCCGAGGCTCTCGACGCCACCCTGGCGGGGTTGGGCCTGAAGATCGACGCCGTGCTAAACATTGCCGTGCCGCGGGAGAAGCTGGTTGCCCGCCTGACCGGCCGGCGCGTCTGCCGGAGCTGCGGCGCCTCCTACCACGTCATGTTCAATCCCCCGAGGATCGAGGGTGTATGCAACAACTGCGGCGGCGAACTGTACCAGCGCAGCGACGACACTGAAGAGACGGTTAACAACCGGCTGGACGTCTACGAGGCCCAGACCCAACCGGTGATGGACTACTACCGGTCCAAGGGCCTGCTGCGGGAGGTCAACGGCGATCAGGAGATCGCCAAGGTGACCGAGGACGTCCTGGCCGTGTTGAAGGGCTAAGCGACTGCCGCAAGCCCGGGCCATGGCCCGGGCTTTTCTTTAACCAGGGCGAAAGGAGAACAGGAGTGGGGATCGAAGTCCTCGTTCCCGGTCGCGGGCTGCTACGCTACGAAGCGGCGGTTTTCGATTTCAACGGGACCCTGGCCGACGGGGGCCATGTCTGCGCCGGAGTTCCCGAGCGCCTGCGCGCCCTGGCCGGGCGGCTCAAGGTCTATGTTTTAACTGCGGATACCTTTGGGAGCGTGCGTGCGGCGATGGCCGGGCAGCCCGTGGAAGTTGTGGTGCTGGACGGGGAGCCCGGCGGACCGCGGAAGGAAGCCTTCGTCCGGGGATTGGGCGCCGAGACGTGTACCGCCTTCGGCAACGGGTCTAACGATGCGGCCATGCTCAGGGCCGCCGGACTCGGCGTGCTGGTCCTGGGGCGCGAAGGGGCGGCGGGGGAGAGTCTGGTCGCGGCCGATGTTGTGGTCCGGGATATTAACGACGGTATCGACCTTCTGCTCGATCCGCGGCGGTTGACGGCTACCCTGCGGCTTTAGCGGCGAGGGGGGTTGAACGGTGCTTAAGAACTACGCCGAGATCGTGGTCGCGGAAGTCCTGGATGCGATCGCGCGTATCTACCAGGAACGCCGGGAATACTGCTTCTGTCCACGCTGCCGCGAGGACATCAGCGCCATTGCCCTGAACCGGCTCCCGCCCCGGTACCTGGTTCGGGACGAGGGCTACGTCTTCACGCACGTCGAATTCGACAAAGTAGGCGGCAGGGCGGAAGTAATTGCCGCGGTAATGTACGGACTGGAAACAGTGTGCAAGAACCCCCGCCATGGCGAGGAACGCATCATTGAACCGCTTGGTCCGGTTAGCCAGTTACCGAACGACAATTTGGAGGAGGTGCCGGTTGTGGAAAAGCGGTGTATACTTTGCGGCCGTAAGTTCGTACCGGAGGAGGAGCTGACGCCGCAGGACGACGAGGATGAACTCCTGACGCCGCGGAAAACGGTGTCTGTTTGCCGGCTCTGCCAGGCCAAGCTCAAGCACGAAGCTGATGAGGCTCAGAAGCTGCCCAAGCCGATGTAGCTAGTTCGGCGTGGCTGCACGCCGACGCGTTGACGTGAGGAGGGGACGGTTTGTGTTGAGAAGGCATGGGATGCTGGCTGCAATCGCTGCAGCCGTTTTTCTTTTCGTTTTGGCCAACGGCGGTGCGCGCCTGGCCACCGACTGGATGTGGTTTTCGTCCTTGGGCTTCAGCCAGGTCTTTACGACCATCCTGCTGTCGAAGGTCGTTATACGAGTCCTGGTTGGCGTCGTCTTTTTCATCTTCATCCTGGTTAACCTGCTGCCGACCCGGCGGGCCTTTCTGGACGTCGAGCCCATCGTCGTGGAAAACGAGAACGTGGTCGCTTTCCGCCAGGGGCTGCCCTGGAGGCAGTTCCTGAACGAGCGTCTGCTGACCTGGGCGTGTTTCGGCGTCTCGCTGGTGCTGGCCTATATGTTCAGTCTGGCGGTGTCCGGGGATTGGGCCACATGGCAGCAGTTCTTGCACGCTTCGTCCTTTGGGTCCGCCGACCCGGTTTTCGGGAAGGACATTGGTTTTTACTTCTTCAAGCTCCCCTTTTACAGTTTCTTGTATGTTATTGCATTTTGGGGTGTGCTGCTGGTGACCGTGCTGGTCGGCCTGTCCTACTTCCTTGCCAGCCCGTTCCAGGGGATCGCCGGCTTCATGCACCGTTCCCGCGCCCCGGTGCACATGTCCATCCTGGTCGCTCTGCTGCTGGCGGTCAAGGCTGCGGGATACATCCTGCAGCAGTACGGCCTCCTTTTCTCGCCGCAGGGCGTAGTCTACGGCCCGGGCTTCACCGACCTGCATGCCAACCTGCTCGCCATAAGGGTGCTCTTCGTGCTGGCCCTGGCGGGGGCCCTTGTTATGCTGGCCAATATCTGGCTGCGCCGTGCACAGCTGCTTCTCTATACGATTGGCGGCCTGATCGCGGCCTCCTTCGTCCTCGGGGTCGTCGTGCCGGCGGCGGTGCAGAAGTTTTACGTCGAGCCGAACGAACTGAACCGGGAGAAACCCTATATTGAACACAGCATTGCCATGACCCGCAAGGCCTACAACCTTGACGAGGTGGAGCAGAAGAGCTTTCCGGCCGGACGGGTCCTTACCAGGGACGACATCCTGGCCAACCAGGGCACGATCCGCAATGTCCGCCTGTGGGACTGGCAGCCTATGAAGTCGACCTACAGTCAGTTGCAGGAGATGCGCTTCTATTACGAGTTCAAGGACATCGATATCGACCGTTACACCATTGACGGTGAGTACCGCCAGGTCATGCTGGCCGCCCGGGAACTGAACCAGGAGCAACTGCCGCCGCAGGCGCGGACCTGGGTCAGCGAACGTCTGCAGTATACCCATGGCTACGGCGTGGCCGCCAGCCCGGTGAACGAGGTCACCGGAGAGGGGCTGCCGCAGTTCTTCCTGAAGGATATCCCGCCCCAGGGGATCGAGGATCTGCGTGTGACCGAGCCGCGGATCTACTATGGCGAATCCACCGACAACTACGTCATTGTAAACACGAAAGCGAAGGAGTTCGATTATCCCGAGGGTGATACCAACGTCCACACCACCTATGCGGGGAAGAGCGGGGTGACCCTCGGCTCCCTGCCGAAGTGTCTGCTCTTCGCCCTCTCCCTCGGGGACTATAAGCTGCTTCTGGCCCCTGACGTGACGGCCGGGAGCCAGGTCCTCTACTACCGGAACATCCACGAGCGGGTGCCGAAGATCGCTCCCTTCCTGGACTTCGACGAGGACCCCTACCTGGTGATCCACGACGGTCGTCTGTATTGGATCTGGGATGCCTATACGACCAGCGACATGTTCCCGTACTCGGAGCCCTACCAGGGACGGCACAACTATATCCGTAACTCCGTAAAGGTCGTCGTCGACGCCTATAACGGGCAGGTCGCCTTCTACCTGGCCGATCCGAACGACCCCGTGGCGCGGACCTGGGGGAAGATCTTCCCCGGGTTGCTCAAGCCGCTGGATCAGATGCCTGAGGGCCTCCGGGCGCACCTGCGCTACCCCGAGGACCTCTTCCGGATCCAGGCGCACATGTACGCCACCTACCACATGGAGAACCCGCAGGTCTTCTACACCAAGGAGGACCGCTGGCACATGGCGACCGAGATCTTCGGCAGTGAGGGCAAGGAACAGGTTCTGGAACCCTACTACACCATCATCGCTCTGCCCGGCGAGCAAAAGCCGGAGTATGTCATGATCAGTGCCTTTACGCCTCAGAACAAGAAAAACCTCGTCGCCTGGATGGCCGCCCGCTCCGACGGAGAAAACTACGGCAAGCTGCTGGTCTATGAGATGCCGAAGCAGAGCCTGGTCTACGGGCCTGCCCAGGTGGAGACGCGCATCAACCAGGACACCACGATTTCCCAGCAGTTGACCCTCTGGGACCAGAAAGGCTCCCAGGTCATTCGCGGGAACCTTATGGTGATCCCGATCAAGGACGGGTTGCTCTACATTGAGCCCGTTTATCTCCAGGCCGAACAGAGTAAAATGCCCGAGTTGCGGCGCGTGATCGTTGTGCACGGCGACCGGGTGGTGATGGAGCCGACGCTGGCCCAGGCGCTGGACGCCATCTTCGGCAAAGGCGAGGAGAGAGGTACTCCGGCGACAGGTGATGAGACTCCGTCCCCGGCGGGGAGCGCCGATCGGGATAAAACCGTCAGCCAGTTGATCGCTGAGGCCAACCGGCTCTTTGACCAGGCACAGGAGAGCCTGAAGAACGGGGACTGGGCCGCCTATGGCGCCAAGCAGGAGCAACTGAAGGCCGTCTTGCAGGAACTGGCCACCCGCGAATCGGTCTAAGCTTTACCCTTGCGGCCTCGATACGGGAAGGAGAGAAAAGGCGTGAAGGTAGACATCCGGCGGATCGGTATTCTGACGGGGGGCGGTGACGCCCCGGGCCTCAACGCTGTCATCCGTGCCGTAACCAAGACGGCCGCCCACTTCGGCTACGGCGTTGTGGGCTTTGAGGACGGTTTCGGTGGTCTGCTGCAGGGCAGGGCGCGCGTCCTGACCCCCCGGGATGTTGTGGGCATCCTGCCCAAGGGCGGGACCATTCTCGGGACCACCAACCGTGACAATCCTTTCCACTATCCGGTGGAGGATGACGGCCAAACGGTCTACAAGGACGCCTCCGACCTGGCGATGGCCAACATCGCGCGGGAAGGTGTCGACGTCCTCATCGTTGTGGGCGGCGACGGCAGCCTGACCATCGCCCGCGATTTTTACCAGAAGAAGGGGCTGCCCGTCATAGGAGTGCCGAAAACCATCGATAATGACCTGGCCGCAACCGACCAGACCTTCGGCTTTGACACCGCCCTCACCACGGCCATGGAAGCCCTGGACAAGTTGCACACTACGGCCGAGTCCCATCACCGGGTTATGGTCCTGGAGGTGATGGGACGGTACGCCGGTTGGATCGCCCTGGCGGCCGGGCTGGCGGGCGGGGCCGACGTGATTCTCATTCCGGAAATCCCCTTTGATATTGAAAAAGTGAGGGAAAAGGTCCTCGCCCGAAAAGCGGACGGGAAACACTTCAGCATTATCGTCGTCGCCGAGGGGGCCCGGCCCCGGGGCGGGGAAATGGTGGTGAAGCGGGTTGTAAGAGAAAGCTTTGATCAGATCCGCCTGGGGGGAATCGGCGAGGTCGTCGGCGAACAGGTCGAACGCCTGACGGGGATGGAGACGCGTGTCACCGTTCTCGGGCACCTGCAACGGGGGGGCTCGCCCACGGCGTTCGACCGCCTTTTGGCCACCAGGCTGGGTGCCGCCGCGGTGGAACTGGCTGCCGCCGGCCGTTTCGGCCAAATGGTCTGCCTCAAGGGCGGGGCCGTCGCCTCCGTGCCCCTGGCGGAAGCCGTTGGGGGGATGCGCGCCGTTCCGCTCGACGGGGATCTGATACGCACGGCCCGTTATCTGGGCCTCTGCCTCGGGGATTGAAGGGGATGGATGCGGACAGCCTTGACAAACCGGGGTTGTGATATACAATTAATTCACGGAAGGATAGGCAGGGTTTTGTGCCAACTATAACGAATAGGTGGAAAGGTGGGGGCTTTGCCGCAAGAGGGTGCCCTGACCGTTCTGGGACTCGGTAACCTGCTCCTGAGTGACGAGGGCGTCGGCGTCCACGCTATCCGCGCCCTGGAGAAAGACAGTCCTCCGGGTGTGGTTCTGTTGGACGGGGGGACGGGCGGCCAGGACCTATTCTTCTGGATCGAGGGTGCCGCGGCCCTGATTGTGGTTGACAGTATTGACTGCGGCGCGGAGCCCGGGACCCTTTTCCGCTTCCGGCCGCAGGACCTCGACCTGGGAAGCGCGGCGGTTCCGTATTCACTGCATGAGATGCGCCTGCCTGAGATCCTGCGAATGGCGGAGGATGCCGGGCGGCTTCCGCCGACGGTTATCCTGGCCGTGCAGGTGGGTACGACCGATTGGGGACTGGAGCTTTCCCCGGCGGTGGCCGGGATGCTGGATCGCCTGGTGGGCACCGTCAAGGAGGAGATCGCCTTCTGGATGGTGCACCGCGGGTTTGCTCCCACACCGGGCGGATAGCGGGTAGAAAGAAGAAGGAGAGAGGAGTAATCCGGTGCGCATCGGCGTCCCCGAACTTATCCTGATCCTGATCATTGTCGTTGTCGTTCTGGGGCCCACCCACCTGCCACGTCTGGGCCGGGCTTTAGGACAGACAGTGCGGGCTTTCCGGCAGGGACGGGGCCTGGATGCCGCTCCGGCGCCGCCCATTGGGGCCGATAAAGGTGAAGAGAGCAAAAACGCCGCCGCGATGGAAAACCCCGGGATGGTAAACAGAATGGTTACAGGCTGCATGCGCATGGCGCAGCGGTTGCTGAAACGTAAGTAAAGCAGGCCCAGGGGGGTGAGAGGAGAAAAATTAACGCACGGGTTGTCGGGGGTTTGTCGGCCCGTCAGCTGGCAAACGAACCTGCCTGCAAGTTTGATGGGAGGGAGAGACAATTGAGGTCCATTACACGGCGTGAGTTTATCAGACTCTGCGCCGGTTCGGCCGCGGGCCTGGGCTTGATGTCGGTCCTGGGTCCACATATTACAGAGACGCTGGCCGAAGCGGCGGAGGGCAAGCCTCCGGTCATCTGGATCCAGGGCGCCAGCTGTTCCGGCTGTTCCGTGTCCTTGTTGAACAGCGTCGAGCCGCCTATCGAAAAGGTCCTGCTTGATGTCATCAGCTTGAAGTATCACCCGACAATTATGGCGGGGGCGGGTCACCAGGCCTTTGAGGCTATGGAAGAAATCGCTGCGAAACATCGTCACGGCTTCTTCCTTGTTATCGAGGGCGGTATCCCGGTCGGTGAGAACGGGAAGTATTGCACCATCGGCGAAAGCAAGGGCCGCGAGATCACCATGCTCGAGGCCGTGACCAAGCTCGGCGAGGCCGCCCAGGCCGTTATCGCCGCCGGTTCCTGCGCGTCTTTCGGCGGAATTCCGGCCGCCAGCCCGAACCCCACGAGCGTTGTGGGCGTCAGCGAGATTGTCAAGAACACGCCGGTCATCAACATCGGCAACTGCCCCATGCACCCCGATCACTTCCTGGGGACTGTGGTCTACGTCCTCACCTACGGGGAAATTCCGGAACTCGACCAGTATCACCGTCCCAAGATGTTCTACGGCGAGCCGATCCACGATCACTGCCCGCGGCGCCCCTACTTCGACAGCGGCAGGTTCGCGACCGAGCCGGGCGAAGAGGGCTGCCTTGCTCTTCTCGGCTGCAAGGGCTTTATCGCCAGGTCGGACTGCTGGAATCGCAAGTGGAACGGCGGGACCAACTGGTGCATCCAGGCGGGGGCACCCTGTCAGGCTTGCTCCGAACCCGAGTTTCCGGACGACTGCAGCCCACTCTACGGCCTGTGGCCTGTTAAAGGCCAGCTGGCCGGTAAGTAACAGGGGGTGAAGATAGGAAATGGCCACAAGAATCATCGTTGATCCCGTAACCAGAATCGAGGGGCACCTGAAGGTCGAGGTCGAGGTCGAGGGCGGCAAGGTGGTCGACGCCAAGTCGTCAGGCACGCTCTTCCGCGGTCTGGAGATGATTCTCCGGGGGCGCGACCCGCGCGACGCGCAGCATATCACCCAGCGCATCTGCGGCGTCTGACCCATTTCCCACGGCATCAGTTCGGTGCTAAACCTGGACAACGCCTTCGGCATCAAACCGCCCAAGAACGGGCGGATTGCGCGCAATCTGATTCAGGGCGCCAACTATCTCATGTCGCACGTTTTACATTTCTATCATCTGGCGGCCCTGGATTATGTGAAAGGGCCGGATACGGCGCCTTTCATCCCCCGTTATGACGGGAAGGATGTCTACCGTCTCCCCAAGGCCGCCAACGACGCCGCGGTGGGGAACTATATTAAGGCCCTGGACATCCGTAAGAAGGCGCACATGATGGTCGCGACCTTCGGCGCCAAGGCACCCCATACGACCGTCTTTGTCCCCGGTGGCATCACCGAGGTCATCACCCAGGAAAAGATCGATAATTTCGCGAAACTGTTGGCCGAAGTCACCGACTTCATTGACAACGTTTACATTCCGGACGTCCTCGCGGTTGCCAAGTTCTACGAGGAGTGGTTCGAGATCGGCCGCGGCTGCGGCAATATGCTGGCCTGGGGTGTCTTCCCGCTCGGCGACGGAGACGATCCGGACGGCCAGAACCAGTTTATCAAGCGCGGCTGCTACACCGACGGGGAGTTCGGTCCGGCCGACGCGGCGAAGATCAAAGAGCACGTGATGTACTCCTGGTTCGAGGCAAATACCAGCCAGCGCCACCCCAGCGAAGGGATTACCAAGCCCGATGCAGGGAAGCGGAATGCGTACTCCTGGCTGAAGGCTCCGCGCTACGACGACAAGCCGCACGAGGTCGGCCCGCTGGCCCGGATGTGGGTGAGCAAGGAGCCGCAGACCGCCGGTTTGGGCGAGAAGGCGTTCTCCGTCCTGGGCCGCCACTTTGCGCGGGCCGTCGAGGCATCCCTGGTCGCCCATGCAATGAAGGATTGGCTTGCCGAACTGGTTCCGGGCGAACCGACCTTTGCCCCGTTTGATATCCCGAAGGAAGCTAAGGGCATGGGCCTGACGGAGGCCCCGCGCGGTGCGCTCGGACACTTCATTGAGATCAAGGACTACCGCATCGCCAATTACCAGTGCGTGGTGCCGTCTACCTGGAACATGTCGCCGCGCGACGATCACGGCGTGGCGGGCCCCCTTGAGCAGGCCCTGGTCGGGACCCCGGTCAAGGATCCGGAGAACCCCGTTGAACTCGTCCGTATCGTACGCTCCTTCGACCCGTGTCTGGCCTGCGCTATCCACCTGCTGGAGGTCAAGGGCCATAAAAAGAACGCTATGGCTTTCCGTATCTAAAGAGGGCGGTACGGTTGACTCGCGAAAAGCCCCCCGACAAGGGGGGCTTTTCTTCCTGGAGAGCCCTTGATTTTCACGGTTAAGCGGGCAGGAATTGCGGTTTGACCGGCGAACGTAACTATGATATCTTTGTCTATGGTAAAGAGGGGTGTGAGGGAGGGGAGAGTCAATGTTTCCACAGATTGGCATGCCCGAGCTGATCATTATTTTGGTCGTGGCCCTGATCATCTTCGGCCCCAAGCGGCTTCCCCAGGTGGGGAGGTCTTTAGGTAAAACGCTTTCCGAGTTCAGGCGGTCCTCCCGGGATATAACCGAGGACGTGACCGCAAGCGTGAAGGACGTCAAGGAGGAGATCGAGGGCGTTAAGTCCGCGGTGACCGAGGCCAACCCTATGAGCGCCCCGAAGCCGGCCGAGGGATCGCCCGCGGAGAAGGCTTAAGCGACGACCATTGATACGGGAAGAGGAGGAGGAGCATAATGTTTCCTCGCATTGGAGTACCGGAACTGATTATCATCCTGGTCGTGGCCCTGATCATCTTCGGTCCCGGCAAGCTGCCCGAGGCGGGCAAGGCCCTGGGGCGGACAATCAGGGAGTTTCGCAAGTCGTCGAAAGAGACAATAGACGACCTGCAGGACAACATCCAGGACGTTGAAGAGGAAAAGCCGGCTGCCGGTGTGGCAAAGGCGGTGGAGGCAGCGAAGGTGACCGAAACCCCGAAGGCGGTAAAGAGCTAGGCTGCAAAGGGAAATCCGTACCGCAAACACGCCCCTGAGGAGAGAGGGATTGGCGCCTTCTTGCCGGGGGCTGTTGTTTGACGGGGGGAGGCGTTAGGAGTGGCCGGGAAGAACCACGAAAAGGAACTCTCGATTTACCAGCACCTTGATGAGCTACGGCGCGTTTTGATCGTTTCGGTTGTGGCGGTCGCTGTATTTGCTATAGGTGGGTATTATTTCACGGACCGGATCATGGCCGTTCTTCTGGAGCCGGTGACCCAAGAGGGGTACGACATTGTCTTTATCGGGATCACCGAGGCCCTGATGACGAAAATCAAGCTTTCCCTGGCTGTAGGTTTTATAGCCGCCCTGCCGGTCATCCTCTGGCAATCCTGGACCTTCATCGCTCCGGCGCTCAGTAAGAATGAACGCAAGTATGTCAGGTGGTTTGTGGTGGTAGCCTTCGGGGCCTTCGTAGGCGGGGTTTCCTTCGGCTTTTTTGTTGTCTACCGGATGGGCGTCAAGTTCCTGCTCCAGTTCGCCGGCCCGGAACTGGTGCCGATGCTGACCATCGGGAACTATATCTCGTTCACCATTTCGTTCCTCATGCCCTTTGGCCTTGTCTTTGAACTGCCCCTGGCGGCCTTCTTCCTGTCCAAGATCGGCATAATTACCTACCCGCTGCTGGCGAAGAGCCGGAAGTTCGCCGTCCTGGGCATCCTGGTTATGGCGGCGGCCCTCACACCGACACCCGACATCTTTACAATGATGGTGATGGCCGGACCAATGTACCTGTTGTTCGAGGTCAGTGTCTGGATCACCCGCATGGTTGAGCGGGGCAAGGAGCGCCGGGCGCGCGCCGAGGCCCTGGCCGAGGCGGCGGAGGCCGAACCGCAACACCTCTAAAGAAGCCCCACCGCTGGTCCTGGATTTGAGTCGGAAGGGTAGGGGCGGACCTCCGTGTCCGCCCGTTTTCCCGATATATCTGAGCTTCAAGGAGGACGTCCGGAATGGGAGGAAGGAAGAAGATCAGCATCATCGGCGCCGGGAATGTCGGCGCCACCTGTGCCCACTGGGCGGCGGCCAAGGAACTGGGAGACATCGTCCTGGTGGACGTTATTGAGGGCGTCCCTCAAGGCAAGGCCCTGGACCTTATGGAGGCGGCGCCGATAGAAGGCTATGACTGCCATGTTTTCGGCACCAACGATTACGCCGACACGGCCGGCTCCGACATCGTGGTGATCACCGCCGGCGTGGCGCGCAAGCCGGGGATGAGCCGGGACGACCTGTTGAGCATCAACAGCAAAATCGTCGCCCAGGCGGCGGCGGAAACCGCCAAGCACTCCCCGAACGCCATTATCATCGTCGTCACCAACCCTCTGGACGTCATGTGTTATGTCGCCCTGAAGGCCAGCGGTTTTACGCCGAACCGCGTCCTCGGCCAGTCCGGCGTCCTGGATACCGCCCGCTTCCGCACCTTCGTCGCCCTGGAACTGGGTGTCTCCTTCGAGGATATCACAACCCTGGTCCTCGGCGGCCACGGGGACCATATGGTGCCCATGATCCGCTACACATACGCCGGCGGAATCCCGGTGGAGAAACTGATCCCGCGGGAGAAGCTGGAGGCCATGGTGGATCGCACCCGCAAGGGCGGGGGAGAGATTGTCAACCTCCTCAAGACCGGCAGCGCTTTTTACGCCCCCGGCGCCGCCACGATCCAAATGGTCGAGGCCATCTTGAAAGATAAGAAGCGTATCCTCCCGCTCGCGGCCTATCTTAACGGCGAATACGGCGAGCGTGACGTCTACGCCGGCGTGCCGGCCGTCCTCGGCGCCAACGGCGTGGAACGGGTCATCGAACTTGACCTTACCCCCCAGGAGCTTGCCGCGCTGAAAGGCTCGATCACCGCCGTGCGCGAGGTAATGGCGCGGATGGAACTGTAGAGAAGACATTCTGCTAAGTTTAGGGCCCTGCCCGGAAACGGGTGGGGCCCTAAACTTTTAGGGAATTGTTAGAAACATGTTAGAAGTCTGTCAGTTTCTGGTACAGGATTTTTAAAAATTGGCGCGAATCTTGATATTGACTTAACCTGTAATTTACTCTGTAGGGGTATTTTGGCGAAACGTAGCGTTTTAAGAAATAAAGAAAGATGTATTCGAGGTGCTTCCCTCTTTGAAACTGAAACCCGGTCAGGATTTCCTCGGGACCCGGCTGGTTGAAGCCGGGGTGATTACTCCGGAGCAACTGCAGGAGGCCCTGAAGAAGCAGACTACCCGGAACGGGACGAAGGAGCGGCTCGGCAGGATCCTTGTCAGACTCGGCTACTGCACCGAGGACGACATCGCCCGGGTCCTGGGCGAGCGCGCCGGCGTGCCCTTCCTGTCGCTCGAGTCCTTCCCCGTCAACGCCGCGGCGGCGGCGACCATCTCGCCCGAGACGGCGCGGCGGTACCGCGCCCTGCCGATCGCCTTCGAGGACAACCGTCTGGTTGTGGCCATGATGCGTCCCGATGACGTTATCGCCATCGACAACCTGCGCATCCTCACCGGCTATGACATCCAGCCGGTGACGGTCCCGGACAGCGAACTGGAGGCGGCTATCGAACGGTTCAGCCGTACCGGGGCCGAAGTTGAGGCGGGAGTGGAAGAGGAGCCCGTATCGGAGGTCGTACCCGGCCCGGAGAATGATACAACGGATAAGCCGGCGGTTCACCTGGCGAACCTGATCTTCAGTCAGGCCGTGAGCGCCGGGGCCAGCGACGTGCACATCGACCCGCAGGAGAAGGGGGTACGCGTCCGCTTCCGTATCGACGGGGTGCTCCACGACGTGATGCACCCGCCGCGGAGACTGCACCCGGCCCTGGTTTCGCGTATCAAGGTCCTGGCGAACATGGATATCGCCGAACGGCGCGTCCCCCAGGACGGGCGGATGACCTTGAAGATTGAGGGGAAGACCGTCGACGTGCGCGTGGCTACTCTACCCGGCGCCTACGGCGAAAAAGTGACCCTACGCCTCCTGGACCGCACGGGCAAACTGATCACCCTCGACGAACTGGGGTTCGCGCCGCCGGTCCTGGCCGCCTATCGTGAGGGGGCGCGTCTGCCCTACGGGTTCATCCTGGTGACCGGACCGACGGGCAGCGGCAAGAGCACGACCCTTTACGCCACCCTGGCCGCACTAAACTCGACGGAGAAGAACATCATCACCGTGGAGGACCCCATCGAGTACCGCATCGACGGGGTCAACCAGATCCAGATCAACCCCCGCGCCGGTCTTACCTTCGCCACCGGCCTGCGCTCGATCCTGCGCAGCGACCCCGACATCGTCATGATCGGGGAGATCCGCGACCAGGAGACGGCGCGCATTGCCGTGGAGTCGGCCCTTACAGGGCACCTGGTCCTGTCGACCCTCCACACCAACGATGCGGCCGGGGCGATCACCCGCCTGGGGGACATGGGCATCGAACCCTTCCTGACCGCGTCTTCACTGGTTTGTATCTTGGCCCAGCGCCTGGTCCGCGTCCTGTGCCTGAACTGCAAGGAACCCTACGAACTCCCGGCCGCCGAATGGCGGCGCGTCGCCGGCGCCGCGGACGCCGACGACCGGCCTATACGCCTTTACCGCCCGCGGGGCTGCCTGCGCTGCAGCAACACCGGCTACCGCGGACGCATCGGCGTCTATGAGCTTTTGCGCGTCACCGAGCCCATCCGGCGTCTCACGCTGGCGCGGCGGTCGGCGGGGGAGATCAAGGAGGCTGCCGTAGCCGAGGGGATGGTCACCCTGTTTGAGGACGGGCTGTTGAAAGTCAAGAAAGGGATAACGTCACTGGAAGAAGTGATGAGGGTGATCATATGAGCGACGGCAACCGTTCTTTCAACCTGGATGAGATCCTGATCGAAACCGTGCGCCGTCAGGGCTCCGACCTGCATCTCACGGCCGGCGTGCCCCCGGTTATGCGCATCCACGGCGACCTGATCCCCTTGGACGAGCGGCGCCTTACACCGCAGGATGTCGCCGACCTGGTGCTGCCGGTCTTGGAGCCCAGCCAGCGCCGGCGGCTGGAGGAAGAATGGGAACTCGATTTCTCCTACTCCATCCCGGGCGTCAGCCGTTTCCGCGGGAACATCATGCGCCAGCGGGGCAGCCTGGCTGTCGCCTTCCGGGTGGTCCCCACGCAGATCCCCCGCCTCGAGGACCTGGGCCTGCCTGCGGCGGTGAGGGACCTCTGCTTTCTGCCGCGCGGCCTGGTGCTGGTCACGGGCCCGACCGGCAGCGGCAAGTCCACGACCCTGGCGGCCATGATCGGTGTGATCAACCGGGAGCGCAGCCTGAACATCGTCACCGTCGAGCAGCCGATTGAATTCCTGCATAGTCACGGGCGGAGCATAGTCAAACAGCGCGAGGTGGGCAGCGACACCCATTCCTTCGCCGACGCCCTGCGCCACGTCCTGCGCCATGACCCCGACGTTATTCTCATCGGGGAGATGCGGGACCTGGAGAGTATCGCCATCGCCCTGACCGCCGCCGAGACCGGTCACCTGGTCCTGTCCACCCTGCACACTCAGACCGCGCCCCTGGCGATCCACCGCATCGTGGACGTCTTCCAGGAGCATATGCAGAACCATGTGCGGCAGCAACTGGCCGATTCCCTGCAGGGCGTCATCGCCCAGCAGCTTGTGCCCACAGCCGACGGTACCGGCCGGGTGGTGGCCGCCGAGTTGATGCTGGCCACGCCGGCGGTGCGCAACCTGATCCGCGAGAGCAAGGAGCACCAGCTCTATACGGCCATGGAGACCGGCCGCGCGGCCGGTATGCAGACCATGGACCAGGCCCTGGCCGAACTGTGTCTTACCGGACGCATCACACGGGACATGGCCTTTCTGCGCTGCGTGGACCGTGCCGAACTGGAGCGGTTACTGCAAAAGGGAGCGGCGACCCGGACCAGGGATGCCGCTGTGCAGCGGACGACGTGGTTTAGCGGCGTTACCGCGGGACTGAACGGCGTAAGACGGGACAACCGGTAACCGGCGGCCGCGACCGCGGAAGGGAGGATGATGAAGCGGATGGGCCTTTTTACTTACCAGATCATTGACCGGACGGGGAACACGGTCCGGGGGCAGATGGAGGCGGACCACGAATGGACGGCCGCCGCCCACCTGCGGAAGATGGGCTACACTGTGGTGGATGTTAATCCGGTGCGGGAATCCTCGTTCCGACAGGCCTTCCAGGTACGCCGCAGGGTCGGCGTCGGGGACTTAAGTCTCTTCAGCCGCCAGCTGGCGGCCATGCTGGACGCCGGCATTCCCTTGACCCGCTGCCTTTTCACGCTGGGACGGCAGACGTCGAACCCGGCCCTGGCCCGGGCGGCGAGCGAGGCGGCGCGGAACGTGGAGGCCGGAATGAGCTTCTCCGAATCGCTGCGCGCCCACCCCGAGATATTTCCTTCTTTATATGTCAGCATGGTCCGGGCCGGGGAGGTCGGCGGCACCCTGGAGGAGATGCTGCGCCGCCTTTCCGAACAGCTCGAGCGGGACAAGGGCCTCCGCGACAACGTACGCTCGGCCACCTTCTATCCGACGGTGGTCATCTGCTTCGCCACACTGGTCGTGCTGGGCATGATGTTCTTCATCGTTCCGATCTTCACGCGCTTTTTCCCGCCCGGGGTGGAGCTGCCCCTGCCGACCCGGGTGCTCATGGCCGTTTCCGACTCCCTGCGCCATTACTGGTACCTTTGGTTTCTGGCCGCGGCCGCGGCCGTACTCGGCCTATGCTTCTACCTGCGGAGCCCCTCCGGCCGCCGTTCCTGGGACCGCGTGAAGTTTAAGCTGCCGGTCCTGGGCTCGCTCTTCCAGCGGGCGGTCGTCGCCCGCTTCGCCCGTACCCTGGCTACGCTGCTCTCGGGCGGTATCCCCGTCCTGCAGGCCCTGGAGGCGGCCGGGCCGGCCACGGGCAGCACGGTGGTCGCCGAGGCCGTGCAGGAGGCCGGCGAGAAGATCCAGGAAGGGAAGAGCATCGCCGGGCCCCTGGAGGAGAGCGGCGTCTTCCCGCCCATGGTCATCCAGATGGTGTCCGTCGGGGAGGAGACGGGCTCCTTAAGTTTTCTTCTGACCAGGATCGCCGAGTTCTACGAGGCCGAGGTGGCGACCATTACCCGCGGGCTGACCGCGCTGATCGAACCGGTGCTGATCATCTTCGTCGGGTGCATCATCGGCGTCATTGTCGTTTCGATGTACCTGCCGATCTTCACCGTCGTCACCACGGTGGGGAGGTAGACCCTTGGTGAACGGAAACGGCGTCGGGGCGCGTCCCGGACCCCCCGACCTGGAGGCTGCGGTCCGCGCCTACCGCGAGACCGGCGACGAGGAGCACCTCTGGGCCGTGATGCATGCCGGCCGGGGGCTGGTGCACCATTTCGCCGGCCTGCTTTCCGGCGGCCGGTCGGGCGAGGACTTGGTCCAGAGCGGGTATGAGGGCCTGCTCAAGGCCGTGCGGCGCTTCGATCCCGCCCGCGGCGTAAAGTTCACGACCTACGCCGCCCACTGCGTCATGGGCGAGATCCGCCACCAACTCCGGCGGGAGGCCGCCTTTTACCGCCCGGCCTGGGCGGCGGAACTGCAGGCGCGCATCCATGCCGCGGCCGACGACCTGCTACGGCGCACCGGAGAACCGCCCTCACTGGCCGCGATCGCCCGGGCCGTCAACATCCGGGAGGAGGGGGTCATCGAGGCCCTGCGCGCGGGCACCGTTTCCCTCGACGCGCTGGACCTGTCGCGTATCCGGCACCTGCGCTACGAGAGCTTCCGCCTGCCGGTCGAGGACGTCGTGGCCGTGCGCCAGGCCCTGGCGCGGTTGAGCGACCTGCAGCGGCGGGCGGTCTACCTGGTCTTCTACCGCGACCTGACCCAGGCTCAGGCGGCGGCCGCGCTGGGCGTCAGCCAGCGCCGCGTCTCCCGCCTGGTACGGCGGGGCCTGGCCCACATGGCCGTAAACCTGGCCTGACGGGAGGAATGCCCGATGGCGCCTTTGCGCACCTGTAACGCCCATCCCGGCTGGGGTCAACGGGGTTTTACCCTGGTCGAAGTACTCGTCGCGCTTATGATCCTAACCGTTCTTACGTTGGCCTTTATACCGCTTTTTGTCTACATCAGCGAAGGTTCGCAGGCCAACCGAGCGCGCCTCGTCGCCACCAAGCTGGCGGCCGGCGTCATCGAGGAAATAAGAGCCTTAGATTATGAGCAGGTAGGCACGGTTGGGGGCAATCCCGAGGGCAGTATACCCCAGTTGCAAACGAAGCAGATAGAGGGGATCAATTACACGATAGAAACCCGTATCTGGTGGGTTCAGGGGTCTGACTCCAATGTCACCGCCTACAAGAAGGTGCAGGTGACCGTTAAAGCGCCCGATGCCCTTACCGGCGAGGTGGTTGATACTGCGGTGCTGGGTTCACTGGTCGCCCGGGAGGGCGAGAAGACTATCGTCCAAGCTGGCGAGATCAAGGCGGAGGTACGCTGGCGCGATAGTTTGAAAGAAAACGTCAAGATTGACGTCACGTGCACGGAGACACAGACCGGATGGACCGACGAAGAGGGCAGTGTTATTTTCGGCGAGCTGCCCGCCGGCACTTACAGTGTTGCCGCCAGTTATTCTGAAATGATGGTTAAGCCGGTCGGTGTAACGGGTCAGATCTGGAAAACAGTACGAGACAATATGCTGGTCGAGAACTGGAAAACCACGCCGGTGTATTTTGATGTCGAGTGGCCGGTGCAACTGGCCTTGACTTTGCGAGACGCCGATGGAAATCCCGTTTCCCCCGAATGCCTGACGGCGACCCTTAAGCCAGAGGGCGAAGAGTTTGCACTGTCATGCAGCCTGGCAACACTTGCCGAGCTGGATCTCTGGCCGGGCTGGACCTACGACCTTGAAATCAAGGATTTAACGGGCGATAAGTATATTCGATCCCAAAACCCGTCGGAGTGGGACGGTAACTTCAGCTTACCCAGTTCACCGACAACAGTACGAAAAACATTGACGGTCAAGGTTGGTATGCCTGTGGCTGATCCGACACCGGGGATTGTTCCTGAGGGTGCGGCGATTGCACTGACTGCGTTACCGGCCGATGCAGCTATCCATTATTCGGTTGATGGTACCGACCCGACCACCGAAAGCACATTGTACGATCCCGACAATAAGCCCGTCATTCCTTCAGGCGGCCTGACCATAAAAGCTATCGCGGTGAAAGACGGGATGCTGAGCAGCGACGTGGTGGTTTTTCAATATTCAACCCCTGCCCCTTGATGAGGCCTGCGCGTGCAACCGGTCCTGCGGGTAAGCAGGAGAAGGGGGTGACTCTTTTGTCCGGCAAAAGGAAGACACTCTGGCACGACCAGCGGGGCTTTACCGTCGCTGAACTGTTGATCGTTCTTGCTTTGCTGGGTGTCGTTCTGGCGATTGCATATGACCTCTTCTTTTATGCACAAACCAGTTTTAACCGTAGTCTGGCCGAGGGACGCGTTATTCAGGACACACGTCTCGCGTTAATGACCCTTGAAAACGAAATCGTACAGGCAAGGAAAGCAACCGAGGAGTTTGAGGCGGTGAGGCGGGTTTCTGAAACACAGTTGGACGTTTACTGCGACGTAACCGGTGATGCCAAACCCGAACTCATCCGTTATCAGTTGAACGGAAATACATTAACACGTAGCGTCGCTTCACCGACAGGCGACCATTACCCGTACACCTACGGGACTCCGGCTAACACGACGACGGTGCTGAGCCGGGTCAACAATGCCGATGTTTTTCAAAGTGTTGCGCTGATTGACGACCAGGATCCCGACAACCACCGGGTGCGAGTTGCAATCAGGTTGCTGGTGGACGACTCTGTAAGCCCGCTGCAGCAACCTTTGGAAGTCACCGCTACCTATGTTTCACGTAGCCGGGCTGCTGCCGACTGACCGGCTTATTATGTCGAAAGCCGAAGGGAGGCCGGTATAATGAAGGGCATATTGCGTAGCGAAGCCGGCATCGCTCTGCCGATTGTGATGGCCCTGGTTGTTATTATAAGCCTGCTTGGTTTCACGGCGGCCTTCGTTGTCGAAAGCCAGTCGGTTATGGGGCAGCGCTTCGCCGGCGGTGAGGATGCCCTCTATTATGCCGAAGCTGGGTATAACAAGTATCTCTGGCACCTTAACGAGGACTCCAGGTTTTACGAGACAGCGGAAAGCGATGCATTGTTAAACGTGGACACACCGTTTCAAGACGGTTTCTACCGCCTGCAGATTCAAAAACCCACTACGGACGAGCCCGTCGTGACGATTACATCAACCGGTTGGCCGGCCAATGATCCGACCAATCGCCGGACCATTGAGGTTAAAGTGCATAAACGGCAGTTTGTACAACAGGTCTACTTGAGCAACAACGACGGTAGTGACATCTGGTGGACCTCCGGAGAAGAATGCCGCGGCCCCCTGCATACCAATGGCACATTGAGAATTCAAAGGAGGCCCGTTTTCTACGGGCCGGTGACGTACAGCCAAGCGCTAGTGAAAGGGACAGGATACAATCCGGATTACAGAGAAGGGCCTCCGCAAAAGGTTGATCCGTTGGTTTTCCCCGCTAACAACCTCGACCTCAAAACATGGGCGGAGAAGGACAAATATCTTTATTATGGCCGGACCTGCATCTATTTAGATAACGATCAATTGGTTATCCGTGACCGAAACGGGAACCTGCAAACCAGGCCGCTCCCGCCCAACGGCGTGCTTTACGTTGACGGCGACGGGACATCCAAGTGGGGCAGCAACACCGGCAATGTTTTCGTCTCGGGTACCCTGAGCGGACGGCTAACCATCGCCGCCAAGAACGACATTTACATCACTTACGATGATCCGACTGATTGGAGCGAGCCGCCATGGTTCGCACCGGCCACCGGGGGAATTCGCTACGCCAATACAACTTTTATCCATCACGTAGTCGACGGAAAGCTGGTCACTGAAGTCCAAGGCGACGACATGTTAGGGCTGGTTGCGAACAGGTGTATCTATATCTTGCATTACGGGTGGCCAAAGGAAGGACAAAATGCTTATTGGGACTATAGGTTGCTTTGGCTAATTCCTTATGATGTTGCCCCGCACAAAATCACCATTCATGCCGCCATTTTCGCGATCAATAACGGCTTCGGCTATGAAGAATACGATAGCGGTCCGGCAAAAGGCGACATCAAGCTGATCGGCTCAATCATTCAGCAGACCCGCTTACCTGTGGGTGAAATTGGCGGGAGCGGCTACGATAAGGACTACACGCACGACCCCCGTATGCGCTACGATTACCCGCCCCATTTCCTGGAACCTCAAAATGCAGGCTGGGAAGCGGTCAACTGGCGGGAGATTGCCAATCCGTAGGACGTGAGACCGGATACTGACGCTGATTCTCGGTGTGAGGGGAGAGTGATGGAACAAGATGGCATTTCTGAAGCCGGCCGGTGTCGTCGGGCTGGAGTTGGACGCCGGCGAGGTGCGCGCCGTTGAGCTGCGCGGCGGCGCGCGTGCCCCGGTCCTGGCCGCCTGGGGCCGTGAGCCCCTGCCCGACGGCGCCGTCGTCGAGGGGGCGGTCGTCCGGGCCGAGCCCGTGGCCGCCGCCCTGGAGCGGCTCTGGTCCGCCGCCGGGATCGCCGGCCGGGAGGTCGTCCTCGGTCTGGCCAACCAGGGGGTGATCATCCGTTTCGCCACCATGCCCAAGGTGCCGGCGAACCGGCTTGCCCAGGCCGTCCGCTACCAGGCCGAGGACTACCTGCCGCTGCCCCTGAGCCAGGTTGTCCTGGACTATGCCGTGCTGGGCGAAGCCGCCGGGGAGAACGGCCCGGTCCTGGAGATCCTGCTGGTGGCCGCGCGCCGGGATATGCTGGATGCCTTCCTGCGCGTCCTGGACGCCGCCCGCCTAAAGCCCCGGGCGGTGGACGCCGCGCCGCTGGCCCTGGCGCGCCTCCTGCCGCCGGCGGAGCGGGAGGGCGTGACGGTCCTGGTCGACGTCGGCAACGGCTTAAGCCACCTCCTGCTGGCCGCCGGGGGGGTACCGCGTTTCGCCCGCCTAATCCCGGTCAGCCTGCAGGACGCGGCGCGGATGTTCGGCCGCTCCCTGGAAACCATCGTCCCGCCGCAGGCCGGGGCGGAACCGGAAGGCGGGGAAGAGGACTGGTACCCGGACACCCTGCGCGCCTGGAGCGAGAGCCTGGCGGGCGAGATCCGCTCGTCCATCGGCTACTACCTGGCCCAGCCGGGGTCGGCGCCCGTGGCGCGGGTTGTCCTCAGCGGGCGCGGCGCCCGGTTCCCCGGGCTGGCCGCGCGCCTGCAGGAGATCCTCGGGCTGCCGGTGACCCGGGCCCGGCCCCTGGACGGGATCGCCGTCCCGCGCCCGCGGGGCGGCGGGGACATCGCGCGGGAGGCGCCGGACTTCGCCGTGTGCGTCGGCCTGGCGCGGCGCGGATGGGAGGCGTGAGAGAGCATGTCTGAGGTGAGAATCAACCTGATTCCTCCGGAGATCGCCGCCCGGCGGCGGGCGCGGCGGCGTCGCGGCCTCTGCCTGCTGGGCGGCGCCGTCGTCCTGGCGGTCTTCCTCGGCGTCTACGGGGCGCTGTTCGCGGCCGCGGCCCACTCGCGGGCCGAGGCCGCCCGCCTGCGGGCGGAGCGGGAGGGCCTGGAACGGCAGGCGGCCGCCTACGAGCAGTACGCCAACCTACGGGCCGAGGCGACGCGCGCCGAGGGGCTGCTGCGCCAGGTTGTGGGGGCGCCCCCGGACTGGGCGCGGACGCTGGCCGGCATCGGGCTATACATCCCGGCCAATGTCTGGCTGACCGATTTCGCGGCCACCTGTAAACCTGCAGAGGGCAAGAAGACGGCGCCATCGGCTCCCCCCGCCGCCCCGGCTGCGGGCGCGGAAGGTCAGGGCGCTACGCCGGCGTCGTCTCCTCCTCCGCCGGGCGGGGAACTGACCGTCCGCGGCTGGACCTTCGACCACCCGTCAGTCGCCCGCTGGCTGGAGGAGATCCGTAGTGTTCCCGGCTTGACTGATGTGCGCTGCCAGTTCTCCTCCGAGGATGACCTGTACGGGCAGCCCATGGTCCAGTTCGAGATCAAGGCCACGCTGCTGCCGGGTCCGGCCTTCCGGCCCGCGGCGGGAAAGGCGGGTGAGTGAGCGGATGGCCGACACGAAGCGTTTTTCCTCCGGCCTCCTGACCGTCCTCCTGGGCGTTCTGGCCCTGGCGGCCATGGCCTTCCTGTTGTACACCCAGTACGGCGCGCTGAACGCCGCGCGGGACGCGGCGGCCGGCGAGCAGGTGGCCGTCGCCCGCGCCCGGGCGCGGCTTGCGGAACTCAAGCAGGCCAAGGAGCAGGCCGCCGCGCTGGAGGAACGGCTGGCCGCCTTCGACCGTCTGCTGCCGGCGGAGCCCGACGAGGACGTATTGATCACCGACCTGCAGAACGAAGCCGACCGCAGCGGGACGCGTCTTCTGCAGATCCG